>JBEIKF010000096.1:0-6324 GCA_040379905.1 Crocinitomicaceae bacterium | reverse complement strand
TGCCATACAACCTGTTCCAGCAGCAGTGATAGCCTGACGATATGTTTTATCAGCTGCATCACCAGCAACAAAAACTCCTGCAACATTGGTCTTGCTCGTTCCTGGCTGTTCGTATTTGATGTAACCAGTTTCATCTAAATGAATGAAATCTTTGAAAACATCCGTATTTGG
Organism: Crocinitomicaceae bacterium; assembly: GCA_040379905.1. Classification (GTDB taxonomy): domain Bacteria; phylum Bacteroidota; class Bacteroidia; order Flavobacteriales_D; family Crocinitomicaceae; genus UBA952. Next base: position 6,153 of record JBEIKF010000096.1, on the reverse strand, counting down.
CTTGTGACCGATAGCAACGAAAAATCCAGTGCAAGAGATTACTTTTTCTTCTTTTGAAACTGAATTGATAACTTTAGCTCCGGTTACAACTTCTCCATCACCCAAAACTTCTAATGTTTCAGTATTGAACAAAATTTCAATATTCTCTACAGCCTTCACGCGATCAGCCATGATTTTTGATGCTCTAAATTCCTCTTTACGTACAAGCATTGTAACTTTTTTACATAATTTGGATAAGTAATGTGCTTCTTCACAAGCTGAATCTCCCGCGCCAACAATTACCACTTCATGTCCACGGTAGAAAAAACCATCACAAACAGCACATGCAGAAACTCCACCGCCTAATTGAAGGTATTTTTGCTCACTTTCCAATCCTAAATATTTTGCTGAGGCACCAGTAGAAATAATAACAGTATCTGTATGGATTTCCTTGCCATCGTCTGTCCAACATTTATGTAAATCACCTGAAAAATCAACTTTGGTGATGAAACCTGGACGAACATCAGTTTCAAAACGTTTTGCTTGTTCCTCTAATTGAACCATCATTTCTGGTCCTGTAACTCCTGTTGGATATCCAGGAAAGTTTTCCACTTCGTTAGTTGTTGTTAATTGTCCTCCTGGCTGTAATCCTTGATAAAGAACAGGTTTCATGTCTGCACGTGCGGCGTAAATTGCTGCTGTATATCCCGCAGGACCTGATCCTATAATTAAACATTGTATGCGTTCGATGTTGCTCATAGTTTTGAATTTTGAATCACAAAAATAAAGTTTTGAATTCATTGCAACTGAAAAATGTATTTATATTCTTATCAATTTTATTTATTCAGCCTTGAAATTGTTTAAATTCGTTGTCGTTAAAAAAAATCACACATGTTAAAGAATTTTATTTTTGTTTCCGCAGCGCTTGTTTGTTGGAATTTGAATGCACAAGAATCTAAAAAGAACGAAGCACCTAAGCCAGCGGCTGAATTAAATTGGTATTTGAAAGATCCTAAATCGGATAAAGTTTTTGGGGTTGGAGCTGAAAAAGCCTATCAATTATTAACAGGAAAGACTCCTAAAGATGTCATCGTTGCGGTAATTGACAGTGGCGTTGAAACCGATCATCCTGATTTAAAAGATGTTATCTGGGTAAACGAAGATGAAATCCCAAACAATGGTATTGACGACGATAAAAATGGATATATAGATGATGTTCACGGTTGGTCTTTCTTAGGAGGAGCAAACGATGATATAAACAAGGAAGCTCTTGAACTGGCTCGCATGTGTCGCATTGAATCAAACTATTTCAAAGGAAAAGATGTTGGTTCTTTAAATTCGGAAGACAAATCTCGTCACGAAAAATATTTGAAGTTGAAAGACGATTTATCGAAAGAAAACGCTAAAAATCAACAGCAATATCAAGGAGTGGTAATGCTTTCGAATTACATTGACAATGTAAAAGCGGCTTCAAACGGTGTGTGTAGTAAAAAAACAAACAAAGCCTATGTTCCGAAAGATGAAATGGAAACTAGAATAAAGAAACGTATTGGAACGATCATGTTGGTTTATCCTCCTGATAAATTGGACAAAGAACTTTCTTCAGCGAAAGAAACTTTTGGAGGAATGATCAAAATGAATTCAATGGATGCAGATAGTGTAAGAAGATTGATCGTTGGCGATAATCCGAACGATATGACGGAACGTTATTATGGTTGTAATCGTTATGAAGGCCCCGATGCGATGCACGGAACACACGTTTCAGGAATTATTGCTGCGAAAAGAGGAAATGGAATTGGAATCGATGGCATTGCTTCCAACGCTAAAATTATGGTACTCCGTGCTGTTCCTGATGGCGACGAGCGTGACAAAGATGTAGCAAACGCTATCCGATACGCTGCTGACAATGGCGCGAAAGTAATTAACATGTCATTTGGTAAATATTACACTCCGAATAAAGATGCGGTTGATGATGCAATCAAATATGCGAAAAGTAAAGATGTATTATTCGTTCACGCCGCAGGTAATGATGCTAAAAATAAAGACATCGAAGATTCATATCCAACACGTATTCTTAACGATGGTACAATAGCCGATAATTGGATTGAAGTTGGTGCTAGCAGTTCGAAAAATAAAAAACTATTGGCTGACTTTTCAAATTATGGTTCCAAAACTGTTGATGTTTTTGCTCCTGGAGTGGATATTTATTCAACAGTGCCAAATGCAAGCTATGAAGATGCTTCCGGAACCAGCATGTCTTGTCCTGCAACAGCTGGCTTTGCGGCTTTAATTCGTGGTTATTTTCCTGAATTGACTGCTGCACAGGTAAAAGAGGTTTTGATGAAAACAGCAATTCCTTATACAAAAACAATTTCGATTCCGGGAAAGGAAGGGAAGGAAGCTACAGGAACAATGAAAGATGTTTCTATTTCTGCTGGGTTTGTGAATGCTGCAGCTGCTGTTGAATATTTGATGAATAAGTAATTTTTAACCAACAAATCAGAGCAATTTAGGGAATATGAAGTTGCCTTAATTTATCTACACAAAAAATAGAATATGCCAAAGATTTCAGACAAGGCGGTTGCGATGCCTGCTTCGCCAATACGTAAATTGGTTCCTTTTTCAGAGGCAGCCAAGAAAAGAGGAACTACTGTTTATCACTTAAATATTGGTCAACCGGATATTGAAACTCCAGACGTTGCGTTGAATGCCATTAAGAATTTTGACGAAAAAGTACTTGAATACAGTCATTCAGCTGGTTTTGAAAGTTATCGTAAAAAACTATCAGCCTATTATTTGAAAACAGGTGTAAATGTTCAACCAGAGGATATCATCATCACAACGGGTGGATCTGAAGCATTGATTTTTGGTTTTATGACTACGTGTAATCCGGGTGATGAAGTTATTATTCCTGAGCCATTTTATGCTAATTACAATGGATTTGCGGTTACAGCCGGACTAAATGTCGTTCCCGTAACTGCCAACATCGAAAATGGATTCGCTTTACCACCTGTTGAGCAAATTGAAAAGAAAATTACTTCCAAAACGAAAGCAATTGTAATCTGTAATCCAGGTAACCCGACGGGATATCTTTATTCAAAGGAAGAACTTGAGCAATTGAGAGATATTGTTAAAAAACACGATTTGTTTTTATTTGCAGATGAGGTTTATCGTGAGTTTTGTTATGATGGAGCTGTTCCTTTTTCAGTAATGAATCTGGAAGGTATAGAAAATAACGTAATCATGATTGATTCTGTTTCTAAGCGTTATTCAATGTGCGGTGCGAGAATTGGAGCGATGATTTCGAAGAATAAAGAGGTAATGTCATCTGCACTCAAGTTTGGCCAAGCTCGACTTTCTCCTCCAACAATAGATCAAGTTGCCGCTGAAGCTGCTTTGGAGACACCACAGTCTTATTTTGACAATGTCGTTTCCGAATATGTAGAGCGTCGAAATATTATGGTGGATGGGTTGAATTCCATTCCGGGTGTATTCTGCCCAAAACCAAGCGGTGCGTTTTACTGCGTTGCCAAATTTCCAGTTGATGACGCGGAAAAGTTTTGTCAATGGTTGCTCGAAGATTATTCTTTTGAAGGTCAAACGGTTATGATGGCTCCTGCAAATGGTTTTTATTCTACCAAAGGGGCAGGCCAACAAGAGGCTCGAATCGCTTATGTTTTGAATAAGGAATCTCTTAGAAACGCTGTGGTTGTTTTACGTGAAGCGCTTAAAGTTTACCCTGGAAAAACTATTTAAGAAGTGACTGTTTCTGAATATTTGGCTAATTTACCGGAAGATAGGAGAGAGGCATTTAACCAACTTCGAGGAGCAATTTTAACGAATTTACTGGAGGGATTTGAAGAATGTATGAATTATGGCATGATAGGTTATGTTGTTCCTCATTCGATCTACCCTAGCGGATATCATTGTGATCCAAAACTTCCGCTTCCGTTTATGAATATCGCTTCTCAAAAGAACTTCATTGCTTTTTATCACATGGGAATATATGGGAATCCAGAACTAATGAATTGGTTCGTAAATGAATTCCCTAAATATTCGAAAGCAAAACTTGATATGGGTAAATCGTGTGTTAGATTCAAAAAAATGAACGAAATCCCATTTGAATTGATTGGTGAGTTGGTGAAAAAAATGACTGTTGCAGATTGGGTTAATCAGTATGAGTCATTGTATAAAAAGAAAAACTAACTTCAGGGTTCTACTCCAAGATTTGAAATTCAGTTCGTCTATTTTTTGCGCGATTGGCATCGTTTGAATTAGGAACTCGTGGTTTAGATTCGCCAAATCCCATCGCTTCAATTTGTTCATCGCTTACTCCTTTCTCGACCAAATAAGATTTAACCGATTCCGCGCGCTTTTGGGATAGAATTCTGTTTTTTTCATCATCTCCAATATCATCAGTATGACCATTTACAGAAATTTTCAGAATCGGATTCTTTTTTAAATAAGAAGAAAATCCATTGAGGAGAAGTATGGATCGTTTGTTCAATTCCCAAGAATCTGTTGCGAAATAGATTTCATCTAATTGATATGCTTGACCTGGTTTGATGCTATCCGTTTTGATATTCCCAATTTGAATGTTTGAACTTTTTCTATTTTCAAAAATTTCTTTTTCAACGACTTTTGCATTATAAGCTAAGCCTTCTTTGCTAACGCTTATCGTAACGTCTTGTGGATTTGAGACCTTAACCACGGCAGCATATTTGCCATCATCTCCATTGACATCAAATGTTTGTGTTTCACCTGATTCGTTGTAACTAACTTCAATTTTTGCTTCTGAAATGGGATTTCCCGAATCGTCTATGAGTGTCCCTTTTAATATTACTACTTCTTGTGGACGAGCTTTTTCATAAAGATCGAAGGCGTAGATGTTCCAATCTCCATCCTTATCACTTGAGTAATATGCAACTTTTCCGTTTGTAGAAACAAATAACCCGAGCTCATCTTGTTCAGAATTGATTGGATACCCAATATTTTCAGGTTTCGTCCAGCCATTATTTTCCCTTCGAATGTAAAAAATATCAAGACCTCCAAGGCCTTTGCGGGAATTTGAGCAACTTGAAACAAAATAAAGTGTTTCCCCATCTTGGTGAAAAAAGGGACTTTTATCCTTTCCAGCTGTATTTACAACATCAAATGGTTTAGCAACACTCCATGAACCGTCTGCTTGTCTTTCAGATAAGTAAATGTCATTATCGCGTGAGCCTTTGCGAAAAGAGGTAAAAAACAATAATTTTCCATCCGCAGAAAGCGAAGGTTGGGCTTCCCATCCATCTTTAGTATTTATCTTTGGACCCATGTTGACAAGTGGAGTCCATTCGAAGTCATTTCCTCCCTTTCCACTTCGTTTAAATTTTGTCGAATATAAATCGCAATTCAAATAATCTTGATTGTAAACAGTTTCTTTTTTACAAGCACAGATTATCATTTCTTTGTTGTCAACAGAAAGTGTAGCGGTTCCATAATTGTAAAATGAACCGTCATTGAATGGATCAGGAAGTCTTTCTCCGTATGTAAAAGTATTTTGACCTTCGTTAAGCCGAGAAGCTAAGGTAAATTCTTCTTCAATCAAATTCGCAATGTTTCCAAGATTTGTATTATCTACTTTCCGTGTAAAGAAGATAAAGTCATTGTCTGGAGAAATCATTGGAAAATATTCATCAAGACCTGAGCTAACATTCAATACCTTAGATGGTGAAAATGGAACAGGGTTTTCACGTAAATTCGTTTCGAATTCGATGTCCTCAATGATAGCATTTAATTCTGCTCTTTTCTGAATAAAGTCTTGAGGTAAAACGGAATAATTGTCTTCTGGAAAGTCCACAAATTTTTTCAGATAAGGCAGAGCGTTCTTAAGATCTCCGTTTGAAAGCAGCGTTATTCCAATTTTGTAATAACAGTCCGCATGAAAATTTGGACATTTTTTTATGGAAGCCTGATAAAAATAAACCGATTTTTGTTGCAGTGCTTCACCTTGATTTTTTGTTTTAGTATCTTTTGCTAATCGAGCGCCTTCTAGTTCACATGCCCGAGCATACAAAAAATAGGTTTCAGCAGTGTCGGGAAATTTTTGGATAGCTTCTGAAAATTTTTCTGTTTTATCTCCAAAATTATCTTCTGCCATAGCTGTCGCCAAAATCTTCATAAGTTTTTTAT
>JBEIKF010000095.1:0-6422 GCA_040379905.1 Crocinitomicaceae bacterium | reverse complement strand
GGGGGGATTCCGAACCGTGTATTTCATTCAAATTTATGGAAACATCTATCTTCTGAATCGGGGTTTTGTCCTCAATAGAAATTGTTTGAGCAACCACTTCTTCAAAACGTTTTTTGAAAACCTCCAAGTTCTCAGGCTTTAGCGACATACCTGCAGCGTGTTTGTGTCCGCCGAATTGTTCTAACAAGTCCTCGCATTGCAAGAGTGCCTTATATAAATCAAAATTGTTCACACTTCTCGCAGATCCTGTAATCATTCCATTCGATTTAGTTAAAACGACTGTTGGACGAAAATAGGTTTCAATCAGTCGAGAAGCAACAATTCCAACGACGCCTTTATGCCAAGTTTCTTTGTAGACAACAGTAGATGATTTTGACACGAAACTAGGATCTGAAGCTACTTGTTCCAAGGCTTCTTCAGTAATTTCCTTGTCAATGTTCTTTCGCTCCGAATTATCTGCATTGATTTCTTTCGCTAGACGTGTTAACTCATCTTGATCGGTTGAAATCATTAATTCCACAGCGGCTTTCCCTGTTCGTAGTCTTCCGGCCGCATTGATTCGTGGCGCAATTATGAAAACCACATCCGTTAAATTCAACGGAAACTTTTTGCCAGCAAATTCAATCAATTCTTGAAAAGCTGCCCTTGGTTTTTCATTCAGTAATTTCAGTCCGTGATAACAAAGAATTCTATTTTCTCCGATGACTGGAACGATATCGGCTCCGATGCTAATAGCCAATAAGTCAAGTTGTTCAAAAAGTGGATTAAAATCAAGGTTCATTTTCGTGTAAAAACCTTGAAGTAGTTTAAATCCAACCCCACAGCCTGAAAGTTCTTTGAATGGGTATTCACAATCAGCTTGTTTGGGATCAAGAACGATGCAATTTGGAACAATTTCACCAGGTTCGTGGTGGTCGCAAATGATAAATTCAATACCTAAACTTTTTGCGTAGTCTACTTTTTCAATGGCTTTAATTCCACAATCCAATGCAATAATCAATGTATAACCATTTGATTTTGCGAAGTCAATTCCTGCTGTGCTAATTCCGTATCCTTCCGAGTATCTGTCTGGTATGTAAAAACCCAATTCTTTGTGGTGATTTTTTAGTACTTCGTGCATTAAAGCCACGGCTGTGGTGCCATCTACATCATAATCTCCAAACAGCAAGATTTTTTCTTTTGAATCGATTGCTTGAATCAAGCGCTCAACAGCCAAATCCATATTTTTCATCAAATACGGATTGTGTAAATCAGTCAAATCGGGATTCAAAAAACTACGTGCTTCTTCAAATGAACGTAATCCCCTTTGATGCAATAGGGTAGCGATTATTCGATCAACTTTTAGACTTTCTTTTAATTCAATTATTTCTTCTTCGCGGCCATCATTTTTCACCAACCATTTCTTCTCCATATCAACTTTTCTTATTTAAGTTAGTGAAAATTATCCTTTGAAAGAATGAAAAGTTGAAAAAATTATTCCACGTAGCTTAATTTCAACATATTGGAATTACCCAAATCTTCAAGTGGAATGGAGGCAATGTTGATGACCAAGTCTCCAGATTTCAAAAATCCTTCGGACTTCATTAAGTACTTGATATCAGCGATCGTATGATCTGTGCTTATTCGTTTGTTGTAATAGAACGCTTTTACACCCCAAACTAAATTCAGTTGCGTTAGAATTTTCTGATTGCTCGTAAACACGAAGATATCGGTATTTGGTCGCTGAGAAGCAATTTTATAGGCCGTATATCCTGAAAATGACATTGTAATTATTGCTTTCGCTTCAACACGTTGAGAAAGTCTACAAGCATTGAAACAGATTGAATCCGAAATAAAGCGATCCTGATTTTTTTCTGGAAGCTCTTCCTTGTTGTAAATGCCATCGAATGTTTCCATTTCTTTGATAATGTTCGACATCGTTTTGATGACCTCCACAGGATATTTTCCAACAGATGTTTCCCCTGAGAGCATTACGGCGTCAGTACCATCCAAAACGGCATTGGCAACATCGTTAACCTCCGCACGCGTTGGGGTCATACTCGAAATCATGGTTTCCATCATTTGTGTAGCCACGATTACAGGTTTCGCTTTACGGATACATTTTGTAATGAGCATTTTTTGAATTAAAGGAACATTTTGAAAAGGAACCTCCACACCTAAATCACCTCGAGCGACCATGAGTCCATCACTTTCATGTATAATGTCATCAATACATTCCAAAGCTTCAGGCTTTTCGATCTTTGCAATTACTTTAGCGTGACCTCCTTTCGCCGAGATGCGGTGTTTTAATTCAATAATATCTCTAGCCGAACGAACAAAAGATAATCCAATCCAATCCACTTCTTGTTCTAGTGCAAATTCCAAATCCAACTGATCTTTTTCAGTTAGAGAAGGTAATGAAATTTTTGTATTTGGGAAATTCACTCCTTTTTTCGATGATAAAATCCCTCCTTGGATAACGGTACAGATAATTTCAGATTTACCATCCGTAGACTTCACTTCCAAAACAATTTTCCCATCATCCAATAAGATTCTTTCTCCCGATTGAACATCTTGAGGAAGTTTGACATAATTAATAGAAAATCGTTCGTTGTTTCCTACTACTTTGTCTACAAGAACTTTGATTTCTTGACCAACATCCAACAAAACGCCGTTATTTTCCATTTCATTGGTTCTGATTTTTGGACCTTGAAGATCGGCAAGTATTGCTACATTAAGTCCAAGTTCGGTATTTAATTCCCGAATTAATTCAATAGCGGAAGCGTGATCATCGTAGCTTCCATGTGAAAAATTAAGTCTACAGACGTTTAATCCGGCTAAAAACATTTCTTTAAGAACCTCTTTTTTTGCTGATGCGGGTCCGAGTGTTGCAACAATTTTTGTTTTTTTCATTAAAGCTTAAAATAGGATGGTTAAAAATTATATCAATTCCTCTATGAAATCGAAATTGTCACGTTCAAGTTTGAAAGCCGCCACAATTCCATTTGTGTTTCTAAGTTGAGTAAGTAGTTTATTGGTGTCAATTGCAAAGTTGTTTTTTATAATAAGAAAGAAATCCATCATAGTGTGATCAGCTGTTACAATTTGATTGCCTTGCTTGTTCTTCAATAAGAAAATTTGAGTAAGTTCTTCTTCGTCAGCATATGAAAACCGCTGAAACGATTTCATTTGTTTTGTTTTTCTGTCGAAAATTGAGATAAGTTCATTTGATTTCTCAAATTTAAAATCGAGCTGTTCATTTAATGCCCAAGCCAAACGATAGTCGGCAAATGGGGTGGATAAACCAAATACATCAAATTCGACTTCGTATTCAATATTGAGTGTATGTTTTTTAATTTTACCCATCGGAATCAAAGTTAATTAACATATCAGTACGATGTAACAAAGAAGACAAAATGTTGTTACAAACAAATTGAACGTTGTAACGTGAATAACTAATAATAGAAACTTCAATTTACACAAGGTAAATTTATTTATTTTTGACCAACACTTGAATATGTTTAAAATGACCCTTAATTTTCGACTAACCACAATTTTTTTAGTAATTTTTGGTTCCTCAATTGCCCAACCAGATAAGATGATTACCAACAAAGATAATTATAACTGGATGTTTGGGGCTTCATGGATGATGCTTGATGATGATGGAGCTGGGACGAACCTATTTAATTTTTCAGAACACCATACAGCTCCTTATCCAACTCGCGCTTTCGTTGATAAATATTTATACAACGGATGGAGTATTGAAGGTTCACTTTGTTTTCAAAAGTATGATAATTCCAAGCTTGTTAATGATTCCCTAGGAGTAGATGGTAGTCTTTTTGGATTTGATGTTCATTCGAAATATTCGTTTTACAAACTAGTAGGTAGAAGTTGGATTGATCCCTATCTATTTGCTGGAGGAGGCATAACAGCAAGAATAACGGATGAGAGAAACACAGCAAAACCAATGTCTATAAATGCCAATATTGGTGGAGGCGTGAATTTTTGGGTATCGAATAATTTTGGTATTCAGTTGCAGTCAGTGGCAAAATTTTCACTTAATGATTTTTTTGGACCATCTAATTATATGGCTCATACTGCAGGTGTGGTTGTAAGATTTGAAAAATCAAATGGAGAAGGAAATGATTTTGCTAAGTCAAGATATAAGATAAAGAAATCACGCAAAATCAAAATGCCTAAAGGTGATAAAAAAGGCAGTGAATCCTAATTATTTTGAATTTTGAATCGCTTTACGGTTCGTTGATTACTTGTTACTATTCCAAAAAAGTATTCTCCATCCGGAATGGAAGTACTTTCGAAACGAACAATGTGTCCTCCTTTTTTGAAATAATCGTTTTTAAGTTCAAACACCTTTTCATTTTCTTTCCAAATTGAGAATTCAACTTTTATCATATCGGGAGAAACGAAATAAAACTCTACTTCACCTGATACTGGATTTTTTTCAAGACTATAAAGTGTGCAGAACGAATCCATATCTATTTTGCCTTTGCTCAGCTTCCTTAAAAGCAATCGATAAAGAATTATAGCCACTATAATAAATAGGCTAATGAACAAGAAATCTATCAATTTTTCCATATTACAAAGAAATAACACCTTTTATTTCAGAAGCTTTTTGATACTTTTCGATGATTTGTTCCACAGAAACAGCAACTTCTTTTACACTTACACTCACATAATTTCCTTTCCCTGATTCATGATAGGAAATTTCTGCACTTTCGTAGTCGAAAAGCGCAGTAACTTGAGCCAATTTTTCATTTTCGTTTGGAATGATAAACTTATACATGTATAAATTCGGCCATTCCATTAGATCAAGTTGCTCCTTTAACTTATCGAAAACACTCATATTGCAAATTTAACGCGGATTTCTGTAAATGAAGGTTTAGCAGGAAACTTTAACAAATAGCTATGAAAACAACCTAACTTCTTTTCGAAGTGATGTAAACACCTGTAAAGATGATAAGCATGTATCCAATTTTTTCGAATGTAATGGTTCCCGTATAATCTTCAGACCAATTTAAAATTGCGAAGAGCCACGCGAATAGTATGACTGTGACGGGTTGGGTATAGATGTATGAACTGGAAACAGTTGGGCTTAAATATTTCAAGCCAAACATAGTCAGCAAATACGTGAGAAATGTCACACCTACAATCACATAACCTATTTTTAGGATGATTTCTGATGTAAACCCTGAATAATTAGTAGCTATAAACTGAGGGACCGTTGGTGGAAAAAGTATAACGAAGCCCAATCCAAAAGTGAAAACCCAAGTAATAACGGTAATTGGTTTGTATCGCTGCATTAAAGGTTTGACTATAACGAGATAAATGGCATAACTTAATGAGTTAATGAATAGAAACAAATCGCCCAAGGAAGAATCACCTTTTCTAGTAGCGCCTTTCAAGGTAAGTAAAATGGCACCTGTAGCTCCCAAGGCTATTCCGAATGTTCGCAAAAGTGTTACTCGTTCTTTCAATAAGAAAAATGACAAAATAGCCACCATAATGGGATTAAGCGCCATAATAATCCCTGAATTGAAAGCTGACGATAAATTCAACCCATGGAAGAAAAATAGTTGATTGATGGCGACGCCGAAAAGGCCACAAGCAATTAAACGAGGATAATCCGCTTTGTCAATTTTTTCTCGACCTATAGATGAAATGACCAACCAAAACAATAAAGTTGCGCCCAACACACGAAATAAAATGAAAACGTTTGGTGATAGAAATTGAGGCATTACGCCTTTGGCCAAAACGTGACTTGCTCCGTAAAGGACGTTTACAAAAAGCAGAGCTAAGTGCGCGTTTACATTTTTCATTTCCCAAAGAAATTCCAACGCGTTCGTAAAACGGTTTTTCGGAATTCATCCAATTTTTCGGTCACATTGGCTTGTGCAAATTTTTTGAAGAGCTTTGCAGTCCCTTTTCCTTGTTTAAAATCCATTTCGTCTTCAAAAATGGGGATAACCGCTAAAAAATAAATGATTTGAGCTTCTAATGCAATCGGTGCAAGTTCGCCTGTTAACTCCAAGGGATGCGCCATGATAAAATGATTTTGAAGCATTTTATCAGATAGTGGTCTCAGCGGATTACCAGTAGAAATAGTATGTCCATTTCCAAACCAAGAATTTTTTGAAATCACATGGTTTTTAAGTTTTTCCAACCAAACAAAAACCCAGTTCATCGAGGTGTTTTCTAAATCATTTAAGTCCCAATAACTCGGTAAATAAAAATAAAGTTCATTGAATTCTTCCCCTGCGTGCTTTTCATGTACCTTCATTTTGAATTCAGACAAACCTGTTGTTATAAGAATTTTATTGCCGTTTTTGTTTTTTGGAGTAATTAAAATAAAGGAACCAAATTGATTTTGAAGGGTTGAAATTTCATCTGTAGAAAAACGAGCTTTTAATTGCGTTACTATTTCG
>JBEIKF010000094.1:0-6425 GCA_040379905.1 Crocinitomicaceae bacterium | reverse complement strand
TTTTGTTTTATTTGAAAAAACAACCTGGTTTAATGAGCGCTACAATGAGGGAGAAAAATCTTCAGACGCATCTAGTTCATTCTTCGTACAGGGAGAAGGTTGGGGAAAAAACGCATTGAATGCGGTTAATTCAACTCCTCAGATATGGGATTTTGGTTCCACCCAGCTTGAAAATATTTTTCAAGGACCAGGAGCGCCCAATGTAAATTACTCCGCTGTAGTGGTTGGTTCTTCAAATGCCTTTTTCGGATCTGGCCCAGGTAATCATCATACACGTCATACAATTGGAAATACGAATTTTGTTCTTTTTGATTCAATTTTCTCAGGTTATAAGAGTGTTTACATCAATAAAAATTTCCCAGCCTCTACCCTTCCTGCAAGCGGAAATTCGAATTATAAAGTTTCATTGATAAACGACTTGGGAGTAGCAACTGACTTTCAATCCATCAATTATTGGTCCTTTATATATCCAAGAATACCAAACTTTAATAATTTAACAAGCGCCACATTTTCAGTTCTAAACTCCTCTGGCTCGAATAAAATTCGTTTGAATATATCTAATCTGAATGTCACTAATCCGATTGTTTTTTCGATTGGAAGCCAAGTCAATAAAATCCCAATGATTCAATCAGGAGGTCAATGGCAATGTCTAATACCGAATGATAATTCAATTAACGAACAAACGATTGTAATTCAAGATATAAATTCAGTAAACAACGTAACGCTCGTGTTACCTGTTAACGGCACAGGACAATTTTCAAACTATGGAGAAATTCCAAATTTGGAAAACGCTTTGTTGTTTGTTTATCCCAAGAAACTTCGAGATAAGGCTTTAGAATATGCCTCTTACAGAAGTTCAAATGCAGGAGGTTCTTACAATGTTGTCTTGGCACAAGTTGAGGATCTTTATCAACAATTTGGAGGGGGAGTGCCTAAGCATATCAACGGAATTCGAAGATTTGCCCATTTCGTTTATGAAAACTCGACTCAAAAACCGGTTGGTTTGTTTTTAGTTGGTAAAGGGATTCGAGAGGCAAATATTACATCAACAACCAACATTGGTCCTGGGTCGAGAACAAATACTTCCGCATATCAGAATAATTTAATTCCTTCATTTGGTCAACCATCCTGCGATCAATGTATCACATCTAATTTTGAAAATCAAGACAAATTTACTCCACTAATTCCTACTGGAAGAATATCTGTTCAAACTGAAGAAGAACTTCAAACATATCTTACAAAAGTTATTGAATACGAACAACAACAAAATCAACAATCAATTTATTCTACAGCCACGAAAGATTGGCAAAAACACATATTACATTTTTCTGGAGGAACCTCATCAAGTGAGCAGACCTTGTTTAAAAACTACCTTAATTCCATGGCTGAAACTGCTGAAGGTACGGATTTCGCAGGTGAAGTTATGGCAGTAGCCAAAGATAATAGCAATCCTATTTCCCTTACTGAATTAGAGGTAATTAAAGATCGGATTTCCGATGGAGTTAGTCTTATGAATTTCTTTGGGCATTTTACAACTTCAGAATCAGGTTTTGATATCAATATCGATGAACCACAGAATTGGGATAATCAAGGCAAGTACCCAGTTTTGTTGGCAAATTCTTGCTATAATGGAAATATATTTCACAATGCCAATTCCAATTCACAATCATTTGTTCTAACACCAAACGCAGGTGTAATTGCATATATCGGAACAATCAATTATGGTTTTACGAGTTCGTTATTCCAATATTCTTCCAATTTCTACAAGCAATTTAGTAAGTATAATTATGGAGGAACAATTGCTGAACACATTAAGAATACTATAGACACGGTTTTAACAACTTCAATTCCTCTTGTTACTGAGGCAACATTTTGTCAAATGACTTTGAATGGTGACCCGATGCTTAAATTGAATTATCACCAAAAACCTGAAATCGAATTAACGGATTCACGTGTAAGTTTCGGCCCGAACCTAATAACTTATGCAACAGATTCTTTAGATATTTCGATTACTCTCAGAAATTTAGGGAGATCAATCACTGATACATTTTCGGTTGAAATAACGCGTGATTTTCCTAACTCCTTGGTGGATTCTTCATATGTTTTTGCTGTCACTAGTTTGGATTACGAAAAGACACTTTCGATTAAAATACCTTTTCAACCATCCATTAGCATTGGATTAAATAAGTTTACCATTCGAGTCGATATTCCAAATGCCATTAACGAGCAATACGAGGAAATACAGAATAATCAGCTCATCAAAAATTTCAATATCAATGTTGATGGGATTGAACCTATTTTGCCATCTGATTTTGCAGTAGTTCCCTCAGATAGTGTCAGATTGTATGCATCTACAATCAATCCGTTGGCCCAATTGGCAACTTATCGATTTGAAATTGACACGATCGCTTCATTTGACAGTAATTTCAAACGATATTGTGAAAAAACAGAATTAGGAGGACTAAAACAGGTAAACCCAAGTGAATGGAAATCTGCTTCGACGAATCAGTTATCACCTTTGATTTTAACCGATAGTACGGTATATTTTTGGAGGGTAGCACTTATCGAACCTACAATTAAATGGAAAAATAGATCCTTTCAATATATTATAAATAAGTCCGGATGGGGTCAAGCTGACTACGATCAATTCAAATTTAATTCGTTTAATGGGGTCAATTTAAGTCCGCAGTCAGAGCTACGTGGCTTTGAACCTAATGAAGCGAGAATAACCTGTTTGGCCAAGACAACTACTCAAGCTCCTGCGCATTATGATAACGAATGGACACTTAATGGCGTTCAACAAGATTACAGCTTTTGCAATTGGACCAACCCAAATTTTCAAGTTGCTGTAATTGATAAATCAACTCTTCAAGCATGGGGTACGCGCTATACATACACAAATGGAACCGTAGCTAATCCGGAAAACGGGGGATTTGGAAATTTAAATGACAACAATGCTACTTGCTTTGCAAGACCAATGAAATATTTCACATTTGGTCAGAACACATTGGATCAAATCAATAAATTTCAAAATTTCGTTGAAAATGTAGTTCCAGATGGAGATTACATTTTGGTCTATACACCAATCGCTACACGCTATGATTGGTGGAATCAACTCGACACAACACTTTATACCACATTCCAAAATTTAGGATCAACGCAGATTGTACCTGGAAGACCGAACAAACCTATGATTTTCTTAACACGTAAAGGGGATCCAAATTTCGTTGTAGAAGTTTTCACTCAAGGAAACGAGGATATCTTTTTAGACACTGTGATAACAGGGATTGAATCTATAGGAAGAGAAACAACCCCATTAATTGGACCATCTGCACAGTGGAAATCCTTATTTTGGAATCACAAATCAACAGAACAACCCACAGCAGACACAACAAATTTGGAAATACAACTTTTTAATTCTTCTGGGAACTACCTTAAATCGATTGATACCGTTTTCTATTCAGGGGACTCTTTAATGAATTTAAGTAGCGTAATACCTGTTGATTCCTTTCCGTATATCAAACTTGTAGCCAAATACAAGGATACGTTAAATTTAACTCCGAGCCAGTTAAAGTATTGGCAAGTTCTGTTTGACGAAGTTCCGGAAGCGGCAATCGATGGTACGAATGGCTATGTTTGGTTACCTCAAAACGACACACTACAGGAGGGACAAATTGGGAAATTTGCAATTGATGTTAAGAACATTAGCTCAGTAAATATGGACTCGTTGTTAGTGAGTTATTATATAATTGATCAGAATCAAATTAAACATTTTTTAAATTACCCAAGACAGGATTCATTGCTCGTTGGTGGCGTGCTTAACGATACCATCTCTTTCAGTACGAATGAATTGGTTGGAAATAACTGGTTCTGTATGGAAGTGAACCCATACATTGATGCGAGTCTTACTATTTTAGATCAACCGGAATTGACTCATTTAAACAACATTATTCAATTTCCATTTACAGTTGTTGAGGAAGACATAAATCCATTGCTAGATGTCACATTTAATGGTAAACATATTTTGAATGAAGACATAGTCTCTCCAACGAGTGAAATACTAATATCCTTAAAGGATGAAAATCCATACTTGATAATGGATTCAGATGCAGATACCTCGTTGTTTGGCATCTACATTACCGATCCCGATGGGATTCAAAAAAAGATTCCATTTTTGGACGCTTCCGGCAATACAGTTATGGAATGGATTCCTGCAAACTCTCAAAATAAACGATTTAAAATAAATTACCCAACTTACTTCGAAAAATCAGGAATGTATTCACTTCTTGTGCAAGGAATGGACAAATCGGGAAATTTGTCAGGTGATTTAGAATATAAGATAAACTTTGAGGTTATTCATGAATCGATGATTACACAAATGATGAATTATCCAAATCCATTTTCAACGAGTACGAGGTTTGTCTTCACTTTAACAGGAGACGAAGTACCAGATGATCTGCAGATTCAAATAATGACGATAAGCGGAAAAGTTGTTCGAGAAATCAATGAATCCGAACTTGGTCCGATCCAAATTGGAAGAAACATTACTGAATATGCATGGGATGGAAAAGATGCTTTCGGCGATCCGTTAGCAAATGGTGTCTACCTGTATCGTGTGAAAGCAAAAATAAACGGGCAAGAAATCAAACGCTTAGAATCCGGTGCAGATTCTTATTTCCATAAGGGACTAGGAAAGATGTATATTATTCGTTAAAAGTTAAAAAAACTTGCAACTAAAAATCGCGGTGTCATCAACAAAATTCAAATCTCCTCGCCAGTCATCTAATTTTGAAAAAATGATGTTGTTCATGTCCTCCATTTTTAGTGGAGAATAAGCTTGCATATTTTTAATTAGTCGTTCTATTCCAAATTGCTCGCCTTCAGAATTTTCAAGCTCCACGACTCCGTCTGTATAGAGAACAAAGGTTGTATTTGGTTTTAATTCCATTTTCCCAACATTCACATAAGGTAATTCATCCAACATACCCAACCCGATACAGCCATCTTTAAGCATAGTCGCTTTTCGGCCGTTCAGAATAATCGGGTGATTGTGACCGGCATTCACATACTTCATCTTTCGCGTATGTGCATTATAATGGGCTATGAAAAACGTAATGAACTTTTCTCCTTGTGTACTTTTCATCACCTTGGAGTTTAGCTCTTCCAACAAAAAAGGTAATTCAAAACGCTGATATTTGAACAAGGTTCTTATAGTTGCTTGAAAGTTCGCCATCAACAAAGCAGCCGAAATTCCTTTGCCTGAAACATCAGCGATACAAAGCATATATTCATCGTCACCTAAAGGAATGAAATCATAATAATCTCCCCCAATAGCATGTCGAGGAACGTACCTCGCTGAAAGATCCATTTTACGATTGGAAGGTAATTCGGACGGAAACAGCAGTTTTTGCATTTCCGAGGCAACCTCCAAATCCTTCGATATCCGTTGTTTGATAATGTCTTGTTTGACCAATCGTTTGTTCTCAACGGCCACCGAAATGATGTTCGTCAATGTTTGCGCGAACGAAAAATGACTTGGTTCTAGGTTTTCAATTTTCAAATTCGTTGAAATCAATAAATAAGCCAACGGTTTATCTAAATGAAATACGGGGATTACCGCTTGAAATTCTTTCAGAATCGGCGAGTTCGAGGATTCAACTAGGGTGATTTCCTTGAAACGCTTAAACTCAGTATCGATATTGGATAAATCAGATTTTCCTTTGAAACCAATTTTTAACAAACAACTCCATTCCTCTTGTGAATGTAGTAAAAGGAACTTGGTGAAATTCAACTGCTCTTTTAGAATGAAACTATAAATTTTTAGCAATTGCTCAACCGGATAATTCGAATTAATCGCATTTGTAATTTCAAGCAAGGAATGAAGCTTGGTATCTTTTAACTCCAGCTGATAATCAATTTCTTTGCTGTTCGAAAAACGCATTTTAGAATTTCTTTAATAATTCGGGCAATTGACGAATGGCTGCCATTTCTTTGAATTTCTCTTTCGCTTCGATGCAAGGACTACCAAAATACGTTTTTCCTGCTTCCAAATCCTTAGAAATACCAGATTGTGCATAAACCACTACACCTTCTCCAATTACAACATCACTTGCACAACCAACTTGTCCCCAAAGGATTACACTGTTTTCAATTTTCACGCAGCCTGCAATTCCAACACCAGAAGCCATCAAGCAATCTTCACCAATTACCGTGTCGTGACCGATATGAACTTGGTCATCTAGTTTTGTTCCTTTGCCAATTCTAGTAATTCCCGTTACGCCAGCATCTATGGTACAAAGCGCTCCAATTTCCACATTTGATTCGATTTCAACTCCACCACACGTGTGAAGGCGGTCGTATCCATCCTCTTTTTTCTTGTAATAAAAGGCAAAATGCCCGATTACCGTATTTGCACCAATGATTAC
>JBEIKF010000093.1:0-6435 GCA_040379905.1 Crocinitomicaceae bacterium | reverse complement strand
GTGTTGAATTGTATTTGAAATTATAAGCTACGTTATTTGAATCAATTGTAGTGAAGTTTGGATCGTTTGGGTGGTTGGGGTCAAAACCGTAATCGTTTACATGCAACCATTCGAGTTGGTATTCAACTGCTCCCAGTTTTGGTGCCCATTTTAAGGTTACCTCATCGTTTTTTCCATTGCAATCCTTGTCTTCAAAAAGAGGAGAAAGCATGGCGATGCCATTATTTAATCCGGTTAAATTTGTGTATCGATCTACCCAAATCTCACCTTTTACAAAAAGGTATGATGGAAGGGTTGTTGTAGCTGTTCCATTTACATAAATACTATCAATTCGTATTTGCATTTTATATGCATTTTTAAATTGAATGCGCTGTGATTGCCGGTAATTTGTATCCATTGTTGGACGGTAATTAACTGAAAGATAGACTGTGGAATCGGCCATTGGAGTCATGTTAACATTCCAGCGTTTCACATTGAATTTGACTTTTATGTCTTCATTGTTTCCTGCAAATTGTTTGTAATTCATGTCAACTCCTAATGTAATTCTGTTTAAAACGAATTGATCCCACGAAAGAATACCCGGTGTTGTAGCGGTAATTGTGGCTTGCGCGTTGTTGTTGCCAATAATCACCGGAGTACCTTGATAATTCGTTGCAATTGTGGCTGAAGTTGGAATTACACCTGCAAAGCTCCATGTAGTTTGAATGGCCATTACAAGAGCCATAAGGATTTTTTGGGATGAATTTTTAGCTTTATTCATATTCATTTCATTTGTTATTCAATGGTTCAGAATGTGTTTGTTTTGATTTTCAAAATAGGCACACTCAACATCAGTTTATTTTTTTCTTTCTAATCGTTATTATTCCTCGTATCCATTACCTCGTAATCTGAAAATTCATCTTTCAGTTTTGTGTAGGTGTTATCAGTGAAAAAGTAAGTAGGAGCGATGAGGTTGTTTTTGGTTACTTCGTTTCCATTTTTGATATTCAAAATTGAAACATCCAATCTGGGATAAATGAATCGTTGTTCTTCCGATTCGTTGTCGGGAATAGGTCTTCCACCGACTAAGCTGTATTTTGTTATTTCTCCTTTTGAATTCACCCACATTTTTAAATTGGAGAATAAAGCAAGTGTGTCAAATTTAACATGGTATATGGTTTCCTTCCCTCTGGTGTTTTTCTTTACACTTGCACTGCTTTTATAGAAATCTGAAAAATTGCGGTTTGGATTAAAACTTGCTAAATCCGGGTTAGCTTTTTCAATGAGTAAAATTCTTTCTACTGAGTCTAATCTGACACTAATCATGGAGTCTTGCACAAACAAGGTATTGAATTGATACATATTGAGAATGCCATGTTCACTTACATAGTGGTAACTGAAATTCAATTTGTTAACGGTGTCAAGGCTTTCTGCACTTTTGAAAAAGGATTGAATTGCAGTATAGCTGAAGCTACGTTTCTCGCTAATTTTTTTGTCCATTGACGCGATTAGTGCTCCGAATTCTTCCTTGGAAATATCTGACCATTGGGCAGTTAAGAACAATGGAAAAACAGCACAAAGAATAGATATTAATGCTTTCATTTTATTGTTTTAAAATGTTATCTCTGTTTTCTTGAATGGTCATGACACCTTTTTCAGTTTCTTTTTTGATTCGGATTAACTTTCCTTCTTCATCATATTCATAAAAGGTGGCGTAATTTCGTTCATCTAGTTCCGCCATTAATCTGAGGTTAATTGGATCGTACACATAACTCATCATGGATCCGTCGATCGGAAAAAATCGTATGTCATCAAAAAAGGCTTCGCCTGATGATACTTTCAAAGCGATTGAAATAGCAGTAGCGTTGGTTGGAATTGTAATTAAGGAATCAATTTTTTGCCAACCGTCAATTATTTTACCAGATGGGAGCAGGTTGTAGGATGTGTTTGAACCTGCAAATGATAGCCGAACATAGGGTTTGGTATAGTTTGTTGTGGATTGCAGGGCATTGTTTTCTTTCACCCATGCGGAAACCACATATCTCCCGGGCATAGGAGAAAAGGAGCTAACACAATCTGAACATGAAACTGTATCGGTACACGTTAGAAATTTTTCATCTAATCTTAATTGAAAGAGCCCTGAGCAGTTTGTAGGAGTCACTTGTAAAATGTAAAATCCAGTGGTTACAAGCGGTGAAACTACTGAACCGTCAGCAAGCAATCCTGTTGTCGCATTTGCTGTGTAATTATAGATTGATTCACAATTCAAAAAGGTTTCTGATGAAAATGGACCGTATAAAGCATAGTTGCCGTTTGTTTCACTGAGATTGAGGTTTATTGAAGTGTTACCAATGATTTGAAAACTGTAAAACAGACTTTGAAGCACACAATTTTTGTCGGTGTTTGATTCTCCTTGAAATTTAAAATATTGCTCATGACTTTTGCAAATTTTAAAGGCTGACTCACAGGTTGTGTTTATCTGACTTGCACTTTGAGCAATCGATTTACCCTGCACAAAAATTGCAGTGAAGGATAAAATCAAGGTTGTGTAAAAGAAGGTATTTCTCATTGCATTAATTATTTAAAATGAAATTTTGCTTGCATCCTAAGGCATCCATTATTTGCAAATTGATTGTGTAGGCAGTTGAAGCATTTGTGATTTCGATTCCGTTTCCAGTGGGGTTCAATTGATATTGGGGCTCACCATTAATTACTTGAACATCCAACTGGTAAGGTGCCTGTCCATTTAAAATGGTGATCGATCGGATTTCGAAACCTTCATTGTTTTTCCCTGTTTTGGTTTCCAAGTTTAGATTACAGGCTGGAACTTCACAACCTGACTCAATGATTTTAGTTAATACGATATCATCTGTTGCTGCAACTTTAATAGAGAACTTTCCAGAATGTGCCTGATTTGATAGGTTATTTTCAAATCCGTCCGCCATTCTAAAATGATTGTCAGAGCAATTTTTAAAATCATAGTCTTCAAATCCGTCATAGCCAATTTGTCTGTAACGGGCATTTGCCGCGACAGCAGTAGCCAAGGTTTGATTGTATCCAAATGTTGAGGAGGTATATCGATTTAATGGATCTACCGTTTCTAATGCTTGCCCGAAGGGACTGAACTCACTTACTTTTGAAGTAAAGGTCCAATTTTGTCTGTCCACATTCCAAGTTCCATTCTGTACTTTGAAAAATGGTGAGAACGAAGTCATGAAACCGTCATCACGGATGTTTGAATTTTGATTGACAAACGCTTGAGTTCTGTCCGTCAAATGAACGTATGAGGTAAGCGGTCTCCACGTACCTTTAGTTCCTCGGACGTATGGATTGGAAGTATACAAAGATGAATCCTTAGATGCAAAGCAATCACAGAATGTACGCCAATCTTCACTGAATTCAGTGGCTGAAGCTTGTAAAACATTTTCGTAGAAATTGGATTCAATCGTATTTAAAGGATTAGAACGAAGCGTGATAGTTCCAATTGGAGTCATTTGCGTATTTCTCCTTCCGGAACGAATGACCCGTATGTAGGGAAAGAGACCTGAAACCAATTCACCATCCTTGTATTGTAGTTTGGCGCCGTTAGCGTTCATGTCCGTCACCCAGGCAAGGGATTCAATTCCGTTTAAATCTTTCAAAAGAATTTCATCTCCTTTCACCAAAGAAGCATTGTTTAGTTGACTTGAACCACCACTGACAAATGATACATTTTGCTTTTCATAATCCATGTTAATATAGGCTTGTCCCATACGGTCATAATACCAATGCGCAGGAACAGTTAGGTTGTAAACAGCATCGTTGAAATTGGTTTGTGTTTTAGTTAAGATTACTGCACCCGTTTCGGCATCATAAGCTAAATTTTCAGTTCGAACTACTGATTTATCATCAGTTGCAATGGTGGTATCCAATAACCCAAAACGTTCGATGACTTTCGTAAATGTGGCGCTTCTCATCACTGTTCGTTCATAGCCAAATTGCCCTAAACCAGTTGGAACGAAGGGAATCGGAACGAGAAAATTGATGTTGAATTGCGCTTGTGGGTTAATAGTTTGAGAAAGACTTTTTCTGAAATCAGCCAGCGCATCGTACTGCAAGCCAATGCGACTGTGTGAGTTTACAGTTCCATCTTTGGCAATAGTTTTCACTTTATTAATCAGTCTTTTGACAAGTTTACCTTCATAAGTATAGTTTTGCGATTTGTATTTGTATTCCACTGAAGATTGCGGAGATGTTTGACCTTCGGCATATACATATTGACCTTTCGGTTTTCCGTGCATGTCGTTAGTTTCCACGACAAATCCTTGGGAGGCAACGAGTTGATGTAATGAAAATTTAAAGAAATAAGCCGGAATGCTGATGTTATTCGGATTGGCATTCAATTCAGTGAATCGGACAATTGTTGGGAATTCTTTTGCTGTGTAGAATTCATGTACAACTTTACCAGTGGCTGTTTTGGTGACCCCTGCATGTTGGAGGTTACGAATAGTAACCATCTCATATCCGATTTGAGCTGAAGGAAAGAATTGTTCACCGTAGGGTTTTAGTTGAAAATTTCGTTCATCCGGAGCGAGGACATTTCTTTTAGAGAAAAATACAGGTTGCTGGAAAGGATTTTCATCACCGCCTAATTGAGGCTCATAAGCAGCTACACCGCTACTTTTTCCTGAATTGTTTTTGTAAATATATTCTTGACCGTAATAAAATTCTTTCATTTGATTGTTTGTTAAGCTATCCCAAGCGTCATAAATTTTGATTTGTCTTACACGATAACCACCTCCAAGTTTTTGTTGATTGGGGTTCTGCAAACGAATCCACGACTTTTGAATTCTCAGTTTTGTTCCAATGTCTTGTGCCCAAAGCATGCCATTGGGTCCTGTAAAGTATTCTCCGAAGGAAGCTGCGGCACCAATAATCGCATCCACAACCCCTCCAATAGGTTGGGTGTTGTTCCCGTCACCTAAATTGTTTGAAGGTGGGATGAATTTCGTTAGGTGCATGCGCCCGAACTGAATTCCGGCAATTGCAATCGGGTTGTATTCTGCCAGGCCAAAGTCTTTCAATTTTGCCGGTTTGAACTTAATTTCGCCCACAGGTTGTCCGTTTAAAGAGGAAATTGAAATGTTGTCTATTTCTGCAAATCCGGGTACAAAGTCATATCTGTTGTCATTGAATTTCATCAATGCTCTGAAATAGATCATCGGATCTTCGGGTATGTAATCTTCGATGTTGGTATGATATCCACCATTTCCATCCGGTAAAAGTTCAAAATATAGCTTGGCATTCGGAATGTTCGGTAAAAGCAAGGAACTTAAATCTTCATCACCACTTGTTGTGACCCCATTATTGTTCTCCACACCTATGATTTTAAACATTTGATTTGCTCTCTTATGCTGCACATAGGCGTAGTCATCAGATTCATATTTTACTTCGATTTTCCCACCGGAAGGCAACATGATATCCGTTAGGTTCCAAGCTGAAGCATATAAATCTACTGTCGCCTTATTGAAGTCAACGTAAGGATAATCGCTTGGTCTGAGGGGTGAATCATAAACATTACCGTTGTAATTGGTTGGATATGGTTTGTAAGAACCCCAACGATCCATACTTTTTGGGTGGTAATTTGGATTGAAATCGTAATTGAATCTATACGGGCTAAAACGACCTTTGTGTGACTTTTCATAGGTAAAATACACTTTCTTAAGTGTTAGTTTTCCATTATCGGAAGAATTGGGATTTGCGTTTAAAGGGTAGTTTTTGCAAAGGCTGTAATCATAGACAAAATGAGCTACTTTAATGGGTTTTGCATTTAATCCATTGGCATCAAAATCGGGGGTTGCGAAAAGTGAAATACTATCCAATTTCATCATTTTCGAACCTGTTGTAATTAATACACCATTTGAATCCATTGCATTTCCATCTGCTCTTTCTGAGGTATGAAAGACTGCAATGTGGTTTTTGGAACGAATGGTAGTTAAGTACCACATTTCCTTTTCACCGAAGGTGTAATGCCCTTTATCATCTTTATCATCGGTATGGAACCCTTCATCGTAATTTGCTAAACCGTAACCGATTATTGGAGATCTCCATTGGTAATTATCCACTTTAAAATAATCCAATTTCAGATAACCTCCCAAGTCTCCCGGACTAGGTCCTTTTGTTGTATCGACATCTACATAATCAGCGTTCAATACTGTTGTAAGGAGGTAGGAATGCGCATATGCAGGCGTTGTTTCTTTGTTGAAGTAATTATCCGTTCCTTTGTTGTTGCTTAAGGAATTATCTAGACCAACTTCGTAGTTCACCATTCCGTTGCTGTTTTCCAGATTACCTTCTACTGCAAATGAAACATTGCTTTGAAAATGGTTGTAAGCGGCAATTCCATAAACATATCGTGATCCCTCTGTATTCAATACGGTGAATTGACCAACGTGGTGATTTAGTTCGGGTCTGGAG
>JBEIKF010000092.1:0-6468 GCA_040379905.1 Crocinitomicaceae bacterium | reverse complement strand
GCACATTATGGATTAGGTTTAACTTTCTTGAGAAGAAATATGTACAACGAAGCAATAGATGAATTTCTAATTGCATTAGAACAAGATTTTTATCAAGCAAATATTCATTACCATTTAGGTGAAGCATTGGCAAAAATGGAACTTTGGGAGGATGCAGTAAATGCTTTTAGCACTTGTATTAAACTATCACCAGGGACCACAAAAGCGCATAAATGGCTTGTTGAAATTTATACGAAACAATTACTTCAAGAGGATAATGCAAAATCGAGTAATGATTTTCTTGATAATAAAATCAAAGGGGAGATAATTGTTTGTACCAGTGTAAACAAGAGCAATTACGCTAAGTTTATCAGTATTTTAAATGATTCTGGTTTACCGGTTATTCCCGAAAATGAGGAATATGAACAAGCTAAAATATCATTGTTTAAAACAAAATGGTTGGAAACGGCAGTAGGTAAATTAATTTATATTCCTTGTCGTTTTTTAAATGAACTACCGAATCACTTTTCCTATAAACTTATTTATATCGAAGAGGAAATAACGGAAATTGAATTTTATAAAAAGAGTGATCCAAAGAAAAAACAGTCTGAAAATATAATTTCTATCAAGGATTTAGCAGATTTTCAAAAGGATAAACAAGTAATTGATTTATGGATTGAATCGCAGCCAGCATTGCCATCTCTATTTATCAATTTAAAAGAACTAATTCATTCACCAAATGATATCTCTGCCGTATTATCTGATTTTTTGAATAGTAATATAAGCTTGATTATCAATGATAAAAATGATGAATGTTAACAGTTTTTTGTTATTTTTGAATTATTAAAATTTTGAATAGTAACAATATGAAGAAAACAAGTACAAGCTCAAAATTAAAATCCTATTCTGTAGCCGCTGGTTCTTTAGTTATTTCTGGGGTTGCCACCTCACAAAACCTTCAATATACAGATGTAAACCCAGATGTTATATTGGATAAAAATTCAGGTCCTTTTGATATGGATTTCAATAACGATGCAACAACTGATATGACTTTTGAAGTCACTTTCGCTAATGGCTCAGGTTCAGCAACGTATATGGGAATTCCATTTACCTACGTGTATAATGGTTCACAAGCTGCTGTTACTCCAGGCGCTTTAGGTGGCGTACAAGGGCAAATTGTAGGTTCAAGTAGTACTTTTGGTGTTACAGCACTTAATTCTGGAGATGCAATTGCGGCAGCCAATAACTTTGGTTCGCAACAAGCTACTCTCGGAGTTAAAGGAAGTGTTTCTATTCCTGCTTTTAATTATAATTTCCCCATAAGTCAAGGTGAATTTTTAGGTGCTAGTGAGAAATTTCTTGGGATGAAATTTTCTGTAGGAACGAATATCCATTATGGCTGGGTGCGTTTAAGTTTAGATACTTTAGATGCTGCTGGATTGAAATTAACCATTCATGATTATGCATACAATGGTGATGCAGACCAACCTATTAACGCCGGAGATCCATCAGCCTCTATTATTGCTCAAGCGGCAATAGAAGATAAGGTTTCGATTTCTCATTTACTGGATGCTGTTGCAGTAAATGTTACACCTGATTTAATTGGTTCTGAATTGGTTTTAAGTGACATGAGTGGAAAAGAGGTAAATTCTATTTCCATCAACGATGTTGGAACAGTTTATGGCTATGCCGATTTAAAAACAGGGATATATTTCGTGACTGTAAAATCTACGCAAGGTTCCGTTTCCAAAAAGGTTTACGTAAAATAAAATGTAATTTTAAGCTGTCTTAGGGCAGCTTTTTATATGAAGAATTTTTTTATATTTATTTTCTTTACTTTTAGTTTATCATCGTACTATTCACAACTAGTAATTAATGAGGGTTGTAATAAGAATTACCTCTCTAAAATAGACGAAGACGGAGATTCTCCTGATTGGATTGAATTATTCAATGGTAGTTCCGAGAATATTCAATTATCTAATTACTTTTTAACTGATAACCCTTCAAATCCGTTCGCTTGGCAATTGCCAAATGTATCATTAGCTCCCGGTGAATTTCAAACGGTATTTTGTAGTGAGAAAAACAGACTTGGAAGTATTGCTTTTAATTTTCTTGCGAATCAACAAGCATTTGCCCCGATTACTGGGTGGAATCAACACAATTTCTCAACACCTTTCATTTGGGATGGGGTTTCAAATATCATTTTAAATGTTTGTTCGTATAATTCGACTCAATACACTGCTAACAGTTCCTTTTACCAAAGTCCAACTTCCTTTGCTTCTTCTCTTGTTGCATTTAACGATGGAAATGACTTTTCATGTGGAGCAACACTTGGACAGGTATACAATCAACGACCAAATGTAAAATTCAACAACATTCAAATAGGGGCAGGACAAGTGCAAAATGGAAATACCGATTATCCTGCGCCTTACGGAAATTGGTATTGGTGCGCTCGCCATCAGTTTCTTTTCAGAGCTGAAGAATTAATAGCATCTGGATTGACAGCTGGTCCAATTAGTAATTTATCCTTTCAAGTTTCCTCAACCGCTGGAGAATTTTATGATTACGTAAATTTTTCCATGACACATACCGCTCTGAATTCATTAGAGTCTAATTTTATGCCGGAGGAAGGATATCAGCTTCATACTAATTTCAAATTGGATGGAAATGGCGAAAATGTATTTCTTTTTAACTCACAAGCAGAATTGATTCATAACCTCCGAGTTGAGAGTCCGCAAACTGATATCTCTATTGGCCTTAAACCAAACGGATCTTCAATAATCAATTGGTTAAATCCAACTCCAGGTAGTTCAAATAATACAGTGTCCTTTTATACAGACACTTTGAAAGAACCTATTTTCAGTCAGGTATCAGGAGTTTATTCTTCACTATTTCCAGTTTCTATTTCCAATCCAAACACTGTTAATTCAAAACTGGTATATACTGTAGATGGTACGACTCCAACAATTAATTCTTCTGTTTATACGGCACCAATTCAAATAATTGGAAATTCAGTTATTCGAGCGAAAATTTTTCCCATTGATACAAATGGTGTTTTACCAAGTAACACGGCATCTTCGACCTATTTGATTGGCGTAGCGCATACAACGCCGATTTTAATGGTTACCACAGACGGAGCTAATTTATATGGCCCAAATGGGATTTTTGACAATTTTAATAGTGATTGGGTGAAACCAGCTCATGCGGTTTATTTAAATGAAGGAATTGGACATCCATTATTATTTGAAACGAGAACAGCCATGCGAATGGATGGTGGAGCCGGAGGAAGTAGATCGCACCCGCAACATAGTTTTAGGCTTTCTTTTGCACATGGTGCATTGGGTGAGAATCCCATAGAATATCCGTTAATTCCAGATCGTCCAAATCGAAATAAGTATAGCGACATTTATCTACGAAATGGAAGTAATCAATACCTTACGTTGCCATATAAAGATGCGTCTCAAGTGCGAATGATGAGCGAAGGGACAAACAATTATTATTCGGCTTACAGACCTATTTCAGTTTACATTAACGGACAGTATTTTGGTCTATACGAATTACGAGAGAAATTTAATACAGAATACTTTGAAGAGCATGATGGAGCCAATAAAGATTCACTCGAAATATTGTCTTTAAGTTATTTCTATAATCTAGTTCTTAGAGCAGTCGAAGGTGATGTGGATAATTTTTGGTCTTCTTATACATCATTCTTAGGTATTAATACAAGTCAATCTGATTATTGGAGCTTGGCAGACCAACATTTTGATTTAAAACATTACACAGATTATATTATTGGCGAATCATGGATGGGGAATGTCGACTGGCCTCAAAATAACATTAAAATTTACCGTTCGGATAAAACAAACCAACGTTGGAGATTCGCTCTAATTGATTTAGAACTATCTCTTCAACCGAATGGTTGGACAAGTTGCACGGATAACCATATTCGATATATGCTTGACAGGGACCCGAATATTCCGTATATCAATATTTGGTTGAGAAGTATACAAAATGATTTTTACAGAAACTATTTCATCAATCGCTTTGCTGATTTAATGAATACAAGCTACTCGAATGAACAAATTTTAAGTACAGAAGAATCCTTTTACTTGGGCATGTATCCAGAAATGGATAACGAATTTGCTCGTTGGGGAGATCCAAATAACGTTCAAGGTCAGTTGAATCAGTTTACGGGAAATCATTTGACTTTCAGTAGTGAGTTGGCTTGTAGAAATGATGTTATTCGAAACAATCTTTTATCCGAGTTTAACTTAACCGAAAAAGTAAATGTAAATTTGTCCGTTGAACCTGATAGTTCGGGTTTTATTCAATTAAACACCATAAAACCAATAAATTATCCTTGGACCGGAATCTATTTTGATGGTGTTCCTATTGATATGAGTCCGGTAGCGCGCCCAGGTTATGAGTTTTCACATTGGAAACCTAGTTCATTCATTTCTGACACATTAGCGGATAGTTTATCATTCAATGTAACCGAAACCAATGCCTTATTCACAGCAGTTTTTAGAAAAATTCCTGAACCTCTTGATGGCCCTGAAATAAACTTTAGCGTATACCCAAATCCAAACAATGGAAGTTTTGTTATCATTCACGATAATAAAACAATTGCATCGAACTGCCATTATGTGGTTTATAACTTGGAGGGGAAAATAATAAAATCGAATTCACTATCTCAAAATAGTCTTCAAACAATGGTGGATATTTCATCTGCTAAATCTTCCCTATACTTTATAGAGCTAGTAAAAGAAGGTGAGACATTATTTCATGCTAAGTTGATAAAAACTAACTAAAGCTAACCTTGGAAAGTAATTCTTCTGCTGCTAAATAACCATTGATTTTTCCATTTAAAACAAGATGAGAAAGTCTCTTTAGGTTTTCCTCGTATTTTGGGTGTTGCCTAATTTTTTCCAACCATAATTCTCCCAAATAAGCGTTCATAATTTGGATTTCCTGTTGACTTCTGTTTTTAGCGATCCAACCATTTGAGCTAAATCTCGTGAAGAAGCTTGAGATTGTGGACCAAACTTCATCCAACCCCTGTTTCTCGACGCTACTTGAAATGAGCGCCGGTACAATCCAATCGTTTTCTTTTGGTGGGAATAAATGCATAGCTGATGCATACTGGGCTCGAGCCTGTTTTGCCTTCAAGACATTTTCACCGTCTGCTTTCGTGATTACCAAGGCGTCTGCCATTTCCATGATACCACGTTTAATTCCTTGGAGATCATCTCCTGCACCGGCCAACATGAGTAAAAGGAAAAAATCGACGATGGAATGCACGACCGTTTCTGACTGCCCAACACCCACTGTTTCAATCAAAATGACATCGTACCCTGCAGCTTCACAAAGTAAAATGGATTCACGAGTGTGCTTTGCTACTCCACCTAAATTTAGTCCGCTTGGTGTTGGTCTAATGAATACGTTTTCTTGAACTGAAAGCCATTCCATTCGAGTCTTATCTCCCAAAATACTTCCTCCAGAAATGGAGGACGAAGGGTCAATAGCGAGCACTGCGAGTTTTAGCCCTTTTTCTAGGATAATACGACCAAATTCCTCAATAAATGTACTTTTCCCTACACCTGGAACACCAGTAATCCCTATTCTCCAAGAATTTTGAGGTTGTTCCAAACACTTTAAAAGTAGTTCTCGAGCTTCTTTTTGATTTTCCGCAAGATTGCTTTCAATTAGAGTAATAGCTGAACTTAACGCCTGTCGATTTCCAGTTTTTAAAAGCGGAAACAATTCGGTTGCCGTTTGATGTAAACGTCTGTCTTTTCGTTTGCGAAACCAATCATCAACTACTTCTTTCTTAGGCATTAAAATTGGTTCAAAGCATCGATTGCTTGTTTAATATTTTGGTGAACTTCAACAATATTAGCATCCATCATGTAACACGGAGCTGTTATCACTTTATTTTCAGTATCAATTAAAATTTCATTTAATTCTCGTTCGGATGTTGAAGCACCTGTTGCATGTATTCCTTCCATAAAACCGGAAATGGAGTAGGGGGAAGCAGATTTTGTAGAACCGATCGTTAGATTTAATTCGATGTTGGATCCTTCCATCGCTTTTGCCAAAACAACTGGACTTACACAAAGTGCAACAATTGGTTTGCCAACATTAATCATATTGACAATCAATAATTTGACATCAGTTCTGATAGTTCCATTTGAACCATCTAAAGCCCATGAGGTTAGGTTTTTTGCATTTCCAAAACCGCCAGGAATGACCAATGCATCGATGTCAGCAGGAGAAATTTTTGAGATTTCAGTGACTGCTCCACGCGCGATTCGTGCCGATTCAACTAGCATATTGCGAGATTCTTTCATTTCTTCACCCGTAATATGGTTCATTACGTGATGTTGGTTGTCGTCAATGGAAATGCATACGGATTCATGGCCATTCTCCGCAATTGCTAAGAGAGTCAAAACGGATTCTTGAATTTCAGACCCATCATAAACACCACAT
>JBEIKF010000091.1:0-6594 GCA_040379905.1 Crocinitomicaceae bacterium | reverse complement strand
CCAGACAAGATAATTTTGTTTTTGTATTTGGAATCGGTACCGTAAAAAGGATAACCCATATCCGGAGCCATGGTACTGAAACCGAATGAGTAATCATTCATTATTTTAAGATTTTCAGTTAAATCAGGAAAGATTCCACTCGAAACCAATTTCCCAGAAAGTTGAAAACTTTTTTCATTGAAATTATCCAAGCTATCAATTTCAAAAGGCCGCAGAGCATAATAAAATCTAAGACTATCATAAGCACCATTAACGATTTCCTTCAGATTGTAAAAAACATAAGCGTCTTCTATTGATTTCAAAAGTGGGAATTGACCATTATTACGGTTTTTTCCCGAACGATTTTCAGGATTATCAATTAAAAGTTCGCCTTTAAAATTACTGATCGAATTTAACATTGGGATTGTTTCACCAGAAGATGCATCCTGCGGATTCAAAGGATTCACCCGCAAATAAGTATTATCAGAAGATAAGATATTAACTTTAAAAGAATGATAGTCAAATTTTGAAAGTGGTGTATGAATTTCCATTTTCCCGGACACCAACCATCCACAAAAGCGTAAATCCCTATTTTTTTCCATTACAATAAATGATGAATCAAGGAATATTTCAGTTTTCTGTGCGGCCGAAAGTAGAACAGATTCTACTTCATTAAATCGAATATTTAACTTATTCAAATCAATAGCAGCATATGCCACTTGCCGAGACCTTCTGCTGGTGATAGCTTCATTATAAGCAAGTATATTAGGGTCTTTATTATCAATCCCGTTTTTTATCGGTCGGAAATCGCAAATGATTCGTAATTGATCATAATCTCCTTCGCCTGAATTAGCTTGGTTGAAATGAATTAGTTTTTCTTCAACAAGTATCATCTTTGTTTGATCATTGAATTGTATAAAACCATCCCCGGCCAATTCTACTGCCAGCATCTCTGCATTTTCAGCTAATTGCCCAATTGCGTTAGCAAAATCAGTTAATTTCATTCTTCTCTTTCCTGTTTCTTTAACCTTTTTAGCTATTAAATTAAACGGATGCGAATTGCTCATTCCCTTATATTTTTGAAACAGGGATCTATCAAAAAAGTCAACTGATTCAATGCTAGCAGAGCGTTGTTCAATTGCGGTGCCTTCCTCATAAGTGAAATAAGGAATAGCACTGTTTATTCTCCATTTCAGTGTAGGCGCGTAAATGTAAATTTTAAAATACGAATCGTAAAAGGGCAAAAAATGACTATTTTCCTGTTTAGCAGAAACAACGAGTTCTTTCTTGACAAGATCAATGTTGGTATATGAATCTGTTTGAACTAACGAATCTCCATTCGGATAAATCAATTTCAACCTTGAATCGCGCGCAATAACCTTTTTAGGATTCATCTCAAAATCTAAGGAAGAAATCTCGAAGATTGCTTTTCCATTAAATTTTAAATAGATTTTTGCTTGTTTATCAATCGTTCCTTGCCCAATAAATTTATCACCTTGTAAACTAAACCCTCCATCATAATCCATATTCTCATTAAGCTCAGATATTTTTAATCGCTTCTCGAATGAATTAAATTGCGGTGAACGCTCTCCCTCATTCAATTCCAAAATCGTTTTATCGAACAATTTACCTAAAATCGGAGTGGAAAAATAGGGCGTTGTGAGTTCAACAGTATCTACTTTCAACTTCGCAACGTTCAGCTCGAATTTGTAAGTCCTTAGATTGGCAAACGTCTTGGATTTATCAAATTTTACTTTTTCCCAAGTAATCATTCCTTTAGCCCCTTCCCACTTATTCTTAAAAACTTCGTATACACCAGAAGTATTGTAAACTATTATGCTATCAACAGGCTCATTTCGTCGAATTACGCGACATGATAAGTTTCCATTATTACAATTAATTGTTAACTTTTTCTCCGTGTTCCAGGACAGTTCACCCTTTTCAAAAGACCAAATAAAATCACCTTGATTACTTAATGCACCATACTTAAATAGATCATTAGAAAATTCGAGAAAAAAAGTCAATTGCTCCTCCTTATCTAAATATGATTTAGCAATAGTCTGCCAATCCGCATTAAAACCAGTTGAAAATTTGCCATCCGATTGATAAACCCAACATTGCATATATTGGTATAGCTGAGGATAAACAGGAACTTTTTTCGAATAAAATAAATTGCAAGCCTCAACCATTTTGGAGAAATGGCTATCTGTACATTTCGGTAATTTAAGAAGTCTAGGCAATTCCTTTTTTGCAAATTCCTGCGCATCAATATCCTCAAGAATTCTCTGCCATTCTTTGGCAAATTTCTCTCGTTCATTTGGAAATTGTTGGGAAAAAGAATTGAAACTAAGAAATATGAAGGTGAAACTTAATACAAATAGTTTAGTCATAAAATTAATTTTTTATAAATTGAAGCATAGACCATCCATCTCGGTTATCGGAAAATGTAAATTCAAATCCATTTTCAATAGCACAATGCTTGATTTCATCCTCATCACTAACGAAAAAACCACTCAACAAAAGCTTTCCCTCGAAATGAACTAATTTCGAATAAAATGGAATGTGACGTTTCAAAACGTTCTTATTAATGTTTGCTAAAATGACATCATATGTGCCATGAACAGCATCGATATCACCAAGTAAACTAGCTATTTTCAAGCAATCATTCTTCTGAGCATTTTCATTACAATTTTCAACCGACCAGGCTTCAATGTCAAATGCTTCGACGCTTTTTGCTCCCAATTTTTCAGCCATAATTGCTAATACCCCTGTACCCGATCCCATATCTAAAACGACCTTATTTCTAAATTCCAATTCAAACATTGTTTTACACATCAAATACGTAGTTTGATGATGCCCCGTTCCAAAGGACATTTTGGGTTCAATGAAAATTGTTTGTCCTGAAAATTCTGTTTTTTCGTGAAATGGTGCTAATATTCGAAGCTTATTTTCTATAATTACGGGCTCAAATTGTGATTCCCAAACTTCATTCCAATTTTGCTGGGGAATTGTATTTAACAAATATGTAAACGCAAGTTCATTTTGCATCCTAAGTTCAGCAATCAATAAGTTAAACTTTGACTCATCAAAATTTTGCGCTGATATATAAGCTTTAAGTAAGGGAGGCTCATCCTGAAAACTCTCAAATTCCAGTTCAGAAAGATAAGCAACGAAAACTTCATTCCATGGATGAAATGGTGTTAAATGTAATTCTACTTCAATGTAATCCATATAGAGCTTGAAAAATTTCTTTGAATGTATCGCTTTTTAATGAAGCCCCTCCTATTAACCCACCATCAACATTTTCACAAGCAAATAATTCTTTGGCATTCTTTTCGTTACAGCTCCCACCATAAAGAATTGACAACGATTCAGAAATATTATCTCCTAATGCATCCTTGACACTTTGCCTTATTCGCTTGTGCATGGCATCTGCTTCTTCTGATGAAGCAGTCAAACCAGTTCCAATCGCCCAAATTGGCTCATATGCGATTGCGATTTGATTCCATTCATTTGGCGAAATATGAAGCAAAGAAGCTTTTAATTGATTAACGACAAATTCAAAATGATCGTTGCGCTCTCTAACCTCCAATGGCTCACCACAACAAAAAATGATATTAAAACCATTCGAAATAGCTGCATTAACTTTATTTCTTAACAATTCATCCGTTTCATGAAATAACTGTCTGCGCTCAGAATGCCCGATTAAAACGTGATTGATACCGCAACTTTCAAGTTGAGGCAAAGAGATCTCTCCTGTGAATGCCCCAGATTTTTCAAAGTAAAAATTCTGTGCTCCAACTTGAAGATGTTCCAAATTTGTTAATTCATTCAAATATAGCGAAGGAGCATAAATCTGTACATTTTGATTTAATGCGAATTCGGAAATTTGTTTGTAAAGAGCTACTGCTTCATCGTGAAGCAAATTCATTTTCCAATTCGCAGCAAGTATTTTTTTTCGCATTCACTAAAATAAGGCTTTTTTACTTGCACGAACTCCTTAATGAACGATTTTTTTAAACTCTTCTTTATTGAATTTATCCTTATCGATGCCGCTGTAGAATTTTTGTACGTTTCCGTTCCATAAATAGACTACCCCAGGAGTATCTCGACCGTTCCCAATGGTTTGCCAAAACTCAATGATATCCATAACATAATAAGGGTATTCAGCGCCTGCAAATTTAAAAAAAGCTGGAATTTCTTCAGGTCCTTCATCCATGAAAATCATTTGAATATCTGGGAAATTTGGATTAGCTCGTTTCATTTCAGTTAACTCCTTTGCCGTTGCCATACAATGATCACAGGTAGGAGCAAAAAAGCACAATACTTTTTTACCTTCATCTATTTTGGGGAAAATTTTAGCAAAACCTGACTTCTTCTTTTTCGGACCTAAATCTTCATTTTTTATAGCTTTAGAAGTATCCTTTGGATTGAGCTGCGTTTGAACTTCATTATCAGAAATTGTGTCCTTAACGACTTGAATATTATCCGTTGGTTCTTCAATCACAGGAATATTTTTTTTCTGGCTAGGTTGCGACTTCAATGGAATCATCAAAAATAAGGTCGCGATGCATACTAAAGTTATGGAACCAACAGAAACCAAACTATTTTTTGATTTCAAGACATCATTAAATTTCAAATAAAGTAGCACAAGTAAACCAATAGAAACTAAATTTTTAATTAACGCTTGAAGTGGCGTCATCGGCAATAAACTTCCAAAACATCCACAATTCCCTTTGTTCCCGCCAGTTAAAATTTCAAAGGTAAGGTGAAAACAGAAAAAAGCAAGCATTAAAATTGTGGAAGGAATTACCACTTTTTTCAAATTGAAAGGTAAAAGAATCAAAAAGCCAAGCGCAAATTCGATTCCAATTAAAAAACGAGAAAGAAAAGCTGAAAATTCGCGACCAAATCCCATCGGGTATAATTGAGTAAACTCAAACTTTGAAATACTAAAGAGCATTGATGGGTCTGGGTATATTTTAGCGAAAGCTGAGACAAGAAAAAGAGCCGCTATTAAAACGCGAATAGACCATGCGCCATAAACTTTCCAAGGTTTTGGAGAATTTTCTGAATCAATAATTGTTTGGTTTTCCATAGATTTTTTTCTGAAAATTAATCATATTGAAGAATGAATAGAAGCTTTTAACAAAGCGTTAACAATCAACGTTAAGATGAATTAGTGCGAAAATTGAATAATTCAACATATCGAAATAATTCCCTTCAACGCCCTCGCTTGCAAGCGTTTTACCTTTATTATCCTCAATTTGTTTTATTCTAAGTATTTTCGTCAAAATAAGATCTGTTAATGAACTGACACGCATATCTCTCCAAGCCTCTCCATAATCGTGATTTTTTCGCTGCATTAATTCAAAGGCTTCATTTTCGATTTCCTTGTAGAATTTCAATGCTCTTTCTGGAGATAAATTATCATTGAAATCAACTGGATGACGTAATTGTATAATTGCCATTATGCAATAGTTAACAATCCCTTGAAAAGCATCTTCGAAGGATTCCCCAACCCTATTTTCCCCTGTTTCCTGAACTGTTCGAATGCGTTGCGCTTTTATAAAAATTTGATCTGTCAATGAACTTGGCCGAAGGATTCGCCAAGAAGTTCCGTAGTCAATTGTCTTTTTTTCAAAAATGACTCGACAACTATTTATTACATTTGTATACTGAGAAGATGTTTTACTCATAAAAAAATTCATGGCAAATTTACACGAATTAAATCAAAATAAGTCAATCCTTGTCAAAGGAAAATTGATTGATTTAACTCAACCCAAAATTATGGGTATTTTAAATGTCACCCCTGATTCATTTTATAGAGAAAGTAGAACACAAAATTTGAATGAGCTAATCTTTCGAGCACAAACGATGATTGAGCATGGTGCTGATATTCTCGACTTGGGGGCAATATCAACAAGACCCGGCGCTTCAGAAATAGACGTAAATGAAGAACTAAACAGAATTGAAATTCCACTTAAAACACTAAGAAAGGAATTTCCGAAAATCATACTTTCATTAGATACTTATCATGCTCAAACGGCTCGAATCGGTCTCGAAAACGGCATAGACATGATAAACGATGTGTCAGGCGGCAAAATTGACGAGCAATTATTGAATACAGTAGCCAAATTCAAAGTACCGTATGTATTAACCCATGGTTTTGGCATGGCAGACACAACGAATACCCAATATTCTAAAGAATGTATAATGCAAGAATTGATAAATTATTTTTCTAAAAAATTAAATCAATTATACAACATAGGAATTCATGATGTCATTATAGATCCTGGATTTGGTTTCGCAAAAACGATTGAACAAAACTTCGAAATCATTTCTAACTTTGAATCCCTAAATATTCTTGAAAAACCAATATTAGTAGGAGTTTCTAGAAAGTCTATGATTTACAAAACATTAGAGTCTAATCCTGAAAATTCTTTAACTGGAACAATTTCATTGAACTCAATTTTAATGTACAAAGGGGCTTCATTTTTCAGGGTTCATGATGTTTCTGAGATGAAACAAATCCGAATATTATTGCAATCAATTTAATTATTTTTAACAGGGTTGCAACTTTTTTCATTACTTTCGTAAAATTGTTTAGAAAAT
>JBEIKF010000090.1:0-6694 GCA_040379905.1 Crocinitomicaceae bacterium | reverse complement strand
TAATTTAGCGTCATTTTGATCTTCTTTTGTTGTTAATTCCAAATATGATTCGCCGAGAAACGTACTAAGTGTTTGAAGGCCTTGATCAGCAAAAACATGAAAACGCCAAGGTTGTGTATTACCATGAGTTGGAGCCCATTGAGCATTATTTAGAATCAACTCGATTTGTTCTTTGTGCACTTTGCGATCCGAAAACTGTTCGGGATAAATTGTTCTCCGCGTTTTAATTAATTCGCTAATTTCAGAAAGATTGAATCGCATTTGAAAAGACTTTACACAAAGATATTCAAAAGAGCCAATTTATTAGCAAATGTGAACTATGATTCTTTTCGATGACCATAATAAATTGCTATTCCCTTTGTCTTAGGAAAAGATTGGAAGCACGAGAATAATTTGATTTTATACGTTGAAAAATCATCTTTGAGAATTATTTTTAATTTGAATGCCTGCTTAAACTTTGTTTTTGAAATAAAATAAATATCTTTGCGCCACGATTGGCCTCGTAGCTCAACTGAATAGAGCACCAGATTACGGCTCTGGAGGTTTAAGGTTTGAATCCTTACGAGGTCACAAAAGGAACCCCGACTTTTTAAGTTGGGGTTTTTCATTATACAGCGTGTTCAAAACGCGTTTTGATAAGCGATGGTGAATGGAAAAACCTAGAACTGCGTTAGCGGTTAAGGGTTCTCTCAGGTAAGCTTCCCAAAAAACTGAAACGTTATGCGCACTATTTCAAGATCAGTTACTACGTGATGAATATCCTCGTTTATTTTTTCCTCGTTACCTTTACCTGGATCGTCTTACTGGACTTGATCTTTGACTATCATTATCTCAAGTTCGGATTTCTCCTTTTTTGCATCCGGTTTGCTTTCTATCGCAAGGATTTCGAACAATTTTCAGTAATCCTGTACAAACGATCGGTGCGGTTTCTGAATTATTTCAACCGTTTCGGCAGTAATTATGTTGCCCGCTCGGTATGGATCTGTGTAGCCGTTTCTTTGCTGATCTATGCGTTACTGCTCTTCTTAGTTTTGCGTTGAACTCTTTATTCCCGGTTGAACTATAGCTTGATCATTCTTTTTGAGATGCGGGTTCCTTCGAATTCACAGTACAACCAGTAGTTGCCAATTGCCAGGTCATTGGTATTTAATACAAAAGGTGATGCAGGTTGTACAAGTTGTGCAAGTTTTCTTCCGGTTGCATCGTACAGGGTAAATGTGAAATCTTTATCGCCCGGAAGATTGTGGATAATGAGCGGGTTTCCCTCCGATGGATTCGGGAGAATTCCCACCTGCAGTTCCCAGTCAGTAATCAGCACATTTTTGGTACTTGTTGCTGTGCAGCCCATTGAATCCGTCACAGTAAGGGTGATGTTATAATATCCTTCCGCGGCAAAGACATGCGTTGCCACTTCCCCGTACTGAAGTCCTGTATTATCACCGAAATCCCACTGGTATTGACCATTTGGGCCATTTACTCCTGTAAATGAATAGTTCACGTCCCATGGGACATGTAACACCTGCAAGATCGTTGCATCGGGAGCAGCGATATCCACCTGCATAGGAAGATGGTTATAGCATCCAAAGGCATCTGTCAGTTCCAGAAGATAAAGTCCTGCGCTATCGAGATAGATCTCCTGTGTTTCCGGTCCCGGTTTCCAATTATAAGAATAGTCAGGATTGTAAGGTGCAGTATAAATTGTTCCCGCACAAACCAGAGTATCCGCAGGGATAAGCAGTTGAGGGATCACAGCTCCAAACGGTTGCAGGGTATTATCAATCCAGTTCAGTCTGTTGGTCAATAGCGTTTTTAAGCTCAGGATCTTTCCTGCGTAAGTCTCTGAACCCAGTGTCTGCCAGACGGAAAAATTGCGGCCGGCAGGACCTTGAAATAGGGGTGCAGCAATGCTGTCAATAAAGGCTATGAACTCTTCGGTTCTGAAAACGTCTTGTCTCAAGCTTAACCAGCGACAGGCCAGCTCGTGCCTGTAGTTACTGTCGGAGTACATTCTGGACCACCAAAACGGGAATGGCCATCCGAGATGTGTATTTTCCCATACCCATCCGGAATTAGGGTCATTTACCAAAGCTCGGTCATAATCCCACGGTGGACCAATACACAACTTACCACCATCCGTGTCCTTTTCTTTGTACATGTATGTGCTGCGGCCATAGCTGTCGTAGTTCATTGTAAATTCATTGACGATCAGAAAGTCAATGAAGGTGCCCACATCGATCCATTTACGGTAGCTGGTAGCCGTATCCATGAAAGCTGGAGAATTGAGTGCATTCTCAAACGAGTCGACGTATGTTTTGATGTAGTTCCCCTGAATCGGAAGGATCAAATCAGCCTTTGGATAGACGTATTTGAACTCAACCGGAAGATTACAGGTTGCATAATTGATCGGCTGATAGTTTGAATTCCATGATCCGGGATCGCCGTTGATGTTCATTTCAATGATATAGCCCCCTGTGAGGTCACTACCAACAGTATCAGCGGTTGTTAGCTTGGCAATATCTACACGGTTCTTATCGCGTTTTACTTTTTCAGTCAGCGTGTAAATCCCTATATAATTCCCATCCAGAAAGACCTCACAGTGCCGTGTCCTTGGGGCATATCTCCCCATCCTTCGGGCGAATTCGTAAGCAATTGTATTGTTCAACAAGCTGTTGTCGAGGTATTCAGCCTTGAAGATCCAATCGTTTTCTGCGGGTAAGCCCAAAAGCGAGGTATCCATGTCATTCCCAAGATTGTCGATCAGGTCAAAATCGTAGTTCTTCTTGGGGTATAACGGTCCGGTGAATCCTTGCCATTCCGCCATGATATTTCCTTCGTAAGCCAGGATCGACTGATCGGCAAAGTTCAGCTGACCGGGGCCGTTGTCAATAATCTCCATGTGAACAGGCACCTTTACGTCATTATTGATCGGATCACTGATGGTAGTTAGCTTTACAATCGGAATCACACTGCTCAGAGCACCATCGTAGGAGATCGTAAAAGGAATTTCTGAGGCACACGTCGTATTTTCTTTGAGGCCGATCTTGATCACGTAGGTTGTTCCCGCGGCGAAGAGGGCATCAATATCTGCCTGCAGTCCACAAAGCGCATTATCGTCATTAAAATACAAGGCACCTGCACCTGATCCATTGTAATCCACGTTTGCACAGTTGTTGTATACCCATAGCTTCGTGTCACAACCTGTTGCATTACAGGTACTTATTGAATACATGCCTGTCTGGTCCGGGGTGAATGCATAGAATACATTTTCCTGAGGAGCGGCGGTAATACCGAGTGTCGCGGGAAGCGGATCTTCACAAATAGTACCCGGGTCACAATTGAAGGAATGGGATGCGAGGTAGGTGAATTCCCCACCGCTTGCCACTTCTGTTCCATCCAGGGAAATTAAATAAGCGCCATTCCCGTAGGCGCAACAAATCCCATCCCCGTAGCTGTCATGAATATCGAATCTGATGCATGCAGCAGTATCAACACACACGACATCACCCAAATTGTTCCCGTTAGAAACCTCGATTCCATCACTGAATAAATTCCAGGTTGTTTCATCCGGGTATGAATCGGGAGTGATTTCGATCTGTACGGGCCATTGACCTGCCGGACATTGCGAAAAAGCCGAAGCAGAAAGCAGGCTCAGGGACAAACTAAGGATACTGATTGCTCTTGTCATCATGCTAAAATTAATCAATTCCCTTGAGATTTGTGCAGAGATATCATCTAAAACCTGATCTTTCAGAATTTCAAATGCTCTTTAAACCATTTTCCCGAATCTTTCATATAGCGTTTTCGTGTGTTGTAATCAACATAAACCAGTCCGAATCGAGGTTCAAAACCTTCTGACCATTCGAAATTATCCGTCAAACTCCAAACCAAATAACCAGTCACTGGAATACCCTCATTCTTCGCTTTCAAGACTTGATTTAGATAAGAACGAAAAAAATCAATACGCAATGAATCATGGATCTGTCCATTAATTAGTTCATCCTTCACACATACCCCATTTTCGGTTATAATTAAGTTTTTAATTGACTCATATTTAGAAAACTGTTTTAAAATTCGATAGATTCCATCCGGATAAATTTCAAAACCCATCTCATTAAATGGTACATTTCTGCGTTCTGCACTAATTTGTTTTGCCCAAACAAAAGGAATGAATGGACTTTTTTTAACCACGACACGAAAGTAGTTTTGCAAACCAATAAAATCAAAATCAAATTTTAATTGCTGCTCATCTCCAGGAAGTTGATACTTCTTTATTCTTCGCAAAAATGGAAAGTCTTTTTCAGGATAACCAAAACCTAGGCTAGGTTCAATGTACATGCGATTTAACATGGCATCCATACGTTTTACTGCATTTCCATGTCGTTTATGCCCCTTAAAAGGATCTACAACGGAGCAACTGAACGTTGTTCCAATTACAGCGTCCGAAACTTCTTCCCTTAATACCCGACCGCTTTCCGCCATTGCCAAACAGACATGATGACTTGCCTTGAGAAAAGCGTTTATACTTCGTTTTCCTGGTGCATGGTAACCTACCAAATAACCTAA
The DNA here is from genome assembly GCA_040379905.1 of Crocinitomicaceae bacterium. Lineage (GTDB taxonomy): Bacteria > Bacteroidota > Bacteroidia > Flavobacteriales_D > Crocinitomicaceae > UBA952. The sequence continues at coordinate 2,131 of JBEIKF010000090.1, read as the reverse complement.
GCCTATGAAAGCCGCAGGTTCATTTAATACCATCCAATGTTTTACTTTTGCACCAAATTCGCGGGCACAAAGTGCTGTATATTCTTTAAACCAATCAATTACTTCACGATTGGCCCAACCTCCTTTATCATGCAAACACAAAGGTAAATCCCAATGATACAAAGTTACCCATGGCTGAAGTCCTTGCCGCAAACATTCGTCAATCACACGATGATAGAATTCAATTCCCTTGATATTAATTTCTCCTGTTCCTTTGGGTAGAATTCGTGACCATGATATCGAAAAACGAAAAACTTTAAAATTCATTTCTTTCGCAAGCCGAATATCTTGTTCGAACTGATGATAAAAATCAGTGGCTACTTTTCCATTATCACCATTTTTTATTCTGCCCGTTTGAGAAAAAGCATCCCATACAGAAGGACCTCGACCATCTTCATTCCATGCGCCTTCGGTTTGATATGCTGCAGTTGCTGTACCCCAGAGAAAATCCTCACCAAATGAACGGAATAATTCATCATCAGAGTTGAAGGTAACTTGGGCAACTAATTGATTACTAAATAAAATAAGCAGAAATATATTTTTCACCTAAAGTCTTTAAATAAAATAAGACGAAAGATACTATTTATATAAACAATTGCATTAAATAATACGTAGTGCGTTTCTGTAAAATGAATTATAGAAAATTCCCACATAAATCATTTCTCAATTTTTGGATTAGTTTATCACTAAAATTTATATAAATTTGAGCATATTTTATAATCTTCGAATTATGTACAAAATTTGTTTTTTTCTTTGTGGACTTTTATTTCTAAGCAGTTGTGCTAACGATGATTTACCTTCTGCTGGAAACACAGATGCTAATTCCCAAAGCATGCCAACAATCATGGTATTTCCATCTGATGCTCTTTTATTAAATATGGGTTTTTTAAGGGAGATTAAAAATCAGGGCACTCTTTCTTATCAGCGTGATTATCAGCAAGCGTTCATAAAAAATCCAGACGTAAAATTCGCAGTTGCTTCATTGCAAGAAGAATTTGCAAAAAATGGTTTCAGACTAGAAGACATGGAGCAACAATTGAAACAAATTACAAATAACAACGCTATGGATGAGGCAAATGGCATTTCAAGAGATATAAAAACGGAGTTATTAAACACAGTGCGTCCTGACTACATAATCGAATTGGATTACAATTCCGCGCTTAACGCTCGAAGTCGCAATGGAAATAGCACAATGACCTTCACAATCAGGTGTTTGGATGTATACACAAACAAAGCGATAGCCTCTGTATCTAAGAGCGGCGTCGACATGTCAGGTGATGCTGATATGGCCTCAAAAATAAAAGAAATCATAGGTGAATCAATGTCAGATTTCAAAAGTCAAATCACTTCGCATTTTAATGACTTGAATAAAAATGGAGTTGAAATTACTCTAAGAGTTGCAGCTAACGGAACTAGTGGCATTGCAATGGATGATGATTGCGGAGATGAAGAAATCGCTGAAAAGATTGACTTATGGCTCAAACAGAACACTATCAATCAGGCATTTAAAATGGTTAAGAATACGGATATCGAGGTGGCATACACGAATGTTAGAATCAAAGCAAGGGAAGATAACGGGATGAAATATACAGCCTATGATTTTGCGAAAGACTTGAAAAAAGGCTTAAAAAAAGGATGCGGATTAGACGTTAGTAATAGTACACAAAGCTTGGGGGATGCCCTGTTGATTATTGAGGGTACCAGATAGAAAATCATTTAATTTAATTTAATGTTATGAAAAGTTTGTATTCTTATTTTGCAGTATTAATGTTAGGAATAAATCTTTTTTCTTGTTCAAATACAGAAAGTGGGTGTGGTTCAGTTGATGAATGTCTTTCAAGTTATGATTTTGAAGGAGCAAGGAAATTAGTTGACAAAAACGAATATGGAGGTGACGAAAAATTCAAAGACATTACCATTGCTGAATCGAAATATTGGGCAGATAAAGGTGAAATTGACCGTGCTTTAAGTATTATCGATGAATCCTGGGGTATTGATGATTATGCTTGGTCCGAAGCCGATTGGCAACAGTGGCGATATAACGTCATCGATAAAGGTGTTACTTCTTGTTGTGAGAAAGGTAATTATAACC
>JBEIKF010000089.1:0-6705 GCA_040379905.1 Crocinitomicaceae bacterium | reverse complement strand
CAAGAAGAAATTGAAGCAGTAGCTTGCTCCATTCAAAATATGCATTTGACATGCACAGCCTATGGATTAGGTGGTTTTTGGTCAACTCCAAAATTAATTTATTCTGAAAAAATGAATGTTTTTTTAGGACTGGGACAAAAAGACAAATGTTTGGGCTTATTTTATATTGGTTATCCTTCCATTGAATGGCCATCTGCTCATAGAAAACCATTGGAATACAATACGACATGGATCAATGACTAAGTTGACAAAACAATTCTTGACATTCTGCCTTTTAATAATTTTATTTACCACTGCGAATATTGGTAGATCGCAAGTTGGCAAGGAGTCCAGGATACCTTATTATTTTGGATTTCAAGTAAAACCTCTTTTTCCCACTAAATTCATTGGAGAGTCAAATACAACTTTGACGAATCAAGGCTATGAAGTAAAAATCAGTCAACAAATTGGTTATTCCTTCGGAGGTGTGGTTCGAATCGCATTGACGGATTTAATTGGAATCGAAACAGGATTGAATTTCTTTCAACGTTATTATAAAACGGAAATGCGTTTAATCGACTCAAATATTATGGCATCTGATACTTTCGGATTCATACAATATGATCTTCCCATCAATGCGCTTTTCAACATTAAACTTTCAAAAAAATGGTATACAAATGCAGCAATAGGCGCCTCCATTTGTTATAAACCTTCAAGCGTCGGATCCATTAGTCAACCAGTTGGAAAACATGAATTTTTTAACATCGGATTAGTTGATATTAAAGACAAGGTTAATTTTGACTTGAATGGAAGTCTTGGCTTTGAATTCCGAACAGATAAATATGGTTTTTTCTATCTTGGAGGTTGCGCCAGAATACAAACTGCGCCGTTATTTAATTTGCTTTCACGCTATCGATATGGAACTTATGAAGTGGATAATTATGGCCCAGTAAGTGGTTCTTTTTTGGCGATTGAATTAAAATATTTTATTCCTAACACCGGTGGAAATGGACAAAATTTTGAGCGTGGACCAATTGAATAAACGAATACGAGATTTAATTGAACAATTGGATCTAAGCCCACATCCAGAAGGTGGATTTTATAAGGAGACCTATCGTTCCATAGAAAATGTTGATGGTGAAAGGTCCTTAATGACATCCATTTATTTTCTTTTGACTTCGCAACATGTATCACATTTTCATAGAATAAAAAGTGATGAGCATTGGTATTTTCACGAAGGATCACCGCTAACTATTCATGTATTAAATGATGATGGACACGTGCAGTTGAAACTAGGGTCTAATTTCGAAAATGGGGAGTCCTATCATCATGTTGTTCCTAAAAATATGATATTTGGAAGTTCAGTTGATTCAGTAAATGGGTATGCATTGGTCTCTTGTTCGGTGGCACCTGGGTTTGACTTTAGGGATTTCGAACTACTAAATGCAGAATATTTGCTGGAACAATTTCCTCAACAGGAGAAAATAATAAAGAAATTAACTTTTTAGTAAATTATATTGTTCAAAATATCGTTGATTTTTGCGTTACTCGTTTTTATGCATCCAGCTATGGCGCAAGATAATTCTATTGAAATATACGGACACCGTGGATTTCGGGGTAAGTTTCCTGAAAATAGTATTATTGGATTTAAAAAAGCAATCGAGCTTGGAATCTCGGGAATTGAACTTGATGTTGTCGTAAATAAAGATCAACAGTTAGTTATTTCGCATGAGCCTTATTTTCAACGTGAATATTGTTTGGATTCTTCTGGTAGAAATATTCAAAGCGAAGGTGAATATAATATTTACGAATTAACACAAGAGCAAATTTTAAAATTTGACTGCGGATCAAAATACTATTCCAAATTTCCGGAACAACAAAAATTAAAAACGACAAAGCCGCTATTTCAAGAGTTTATCAAAACTTTAAACTTAGAGAAAGTAGTTCTTTTACTTGAAATTAAATCGAATCCGAAGGAATATGGAATTTCACAACCACATCCTAAAGCGTACTGCCAATTAATAGTAAATGAACTTAAAGATTACCCAGTTAAATCAAATGTTCGTATTATGAGTTTCGATAATCAAATTCTTGAAGAACTTCATGAAATTGACGCCTCTTATCCTTTGATATATTTGACTTATCTCCCTAAAAATCCGCGCTATTTCTTAAAAAAGTTAACTTTTACTCCGTATGCTTTGGGCATGTTTTTCCCGACCATTAATCGTCGTAAAGCCATTTCACTTCATAAGTCAACAGTTAAACTTTATGCTTGGACGGTTAATTCTATTTCAACAATGAAAAAATTGTGTCAAGATGATGTCGATGGTATTATAACCGACTTTCCCGACTTATTGAAGGAGCATTTGAAATAATCCTTCAAGTATTTATAAAGCTTTTGAGGTAATGCAAGCTTGCAGCAATTTCTGAATAGGCTAAGATTCATTCGATCTTTGTGAAAGATTTTAATTGTTTCACTAAAAAAAAAAATGAAAGCCTATGAAAAGAAAAAAGCAGATTTTAACCTTCTACACCGATCAGCAAGTGTGTTTCGATTTAGTGCGTAATTCCTCGTTTTCGAAATCACCATTGAAACCTTATCTACTGATGGAGCGCATTAAGAAAAAAGGATTGAGAAAATTGTTTAGGTTCAAATCGGATTTCAATCCTTTTACTGAGAATGATTTTAAAATTGCGCATACAGATACTTACGTAAAGAATGTATTTAACGGAGAAGGAAATTATTTGTCTAATTCACTTCCCTGGTCCAAGAATTTAGTGCATAGTTTAACGTTTACGAATGCTGCATTACATGAAGCCATAAAATACAGCATATTAAATCCAGATAACCTTTGTTTCGCACCCATATCAGGGATGCATCATGCTAAGCCTAATCGTGGAAGTGGTTTTTGCACCTTTTCAGGGCAAGCGATTTCCTCAATTAAACTCTATGAGGAATTTGGTGTAAGTGGAGCATATTTTGATTTGGATGGTCATTTTGGAAACAGCATTGAGGATACGCGGGAATTTAACCTACTCCTGAATATCGCTATTCCAAAAGGCTGTAATGTAAATCCAACAGGAACTAATAAAACATATCTCAAATCCTTTGAAACCAGTTTAGAACGAGTCGGTCAATTGATTAAGGAAAATAAAATACATTATGTTGTTTTTGCACATGGAGCCGATTCGCATGAAGATGATGACATTGGAGGAGGATGTGATACAAAACATTGGATGCTATGTGCGGTTAGATTTTCTGAATGGGTAAATAAAATATCTCATGAAATTGGCCGGCCCTTGCCAGTTACTTTAGCACTTTTTGGTGGTTATCGTTCGGATAATTACGACGCAGTTTTAGATTTGCATTTAAAGTCAATTCTGGCTTGCTCTCGAATTATTTGTAAAAATGAATTAATAGATGATCTGGTGATTCCAACTAAAAATAAATGTTTAGAAATTACCCAAAGCTAAATTTTACTTTGAAAATATCCGAAAATTCAAAGTTGAAAGATGATTATTGGATAACGATTCTATGCGTTTCCATTCCAATGGTCAGAATATAAACTCCATTTTTTAAATGTGATACATCAATGCGCTGTTGGTTGGATTTTATTTCTTGAATCAAGACCGATTCCCCGATCAAGTCTTGAAGTTTTAAATTCTTACCTATTTTCAAATTAGAAATGTTTGATATGACGATTTCATCTGATGCGGGATTTGGGGAAACTTTAACTTGTTCAAAATCAATATCATTTATGGATGCAACGTTTGCTAATTTCCAAGTTTCATTGAATCGCGTATCGTTTGAAATTCCAGTTGAATAATAGAGATCATTCTGAACTAGAAAAGCGACTCCTCCCTTTCTGGGAACGGTTGAGAAATGAGGAAGTTGATCAACTGATAAATTAGCTAAATTAATTCGTTCTACGGAGGTTAGAATCAGTCCAGTTGAATCAATACCACCAAATAAAAAAAGCAAGCTGTCTATTTGTGAAAAGCCAACATAAGATCTTTGCCCAAAATTTAAATTGGGATCAACTTGCCATGTATCCGAACTTGCCTCATATTTCAAAATTTCCGAATTATGAACCGTTTGATTATTCAAATTGTTTTTCCCCAAACCGATAAATGCGTTATTCTGAAATTTAAATGCGACACCTCTCCAAATTCCATTGGATGGTAAGACGTTTTTTTGAGTCCAAGATTGACTGTTAAAACTGAATGCCCATACTTCGTTTAAAATACCTGATAAATTTCTTCCTCCTACAATGTACAAGGTATCCTGAATAACAAACTGAACGGCACCTGCTCGTCCGGTTGATGGTAAACTTACAGATTGCGACCAACTGTTAGTCGTTGTATCATAACTCCAAAGATCTTTGAAATAGTTTCCAGAACAATCAACCCCTCCAAACACATAACCTTTCCCATTCCATGAAACGGCACTGGCATATTGTCTTTCATTTCCAACAGGCAGAGGGTCGCTGTTACCCCAACTTAAAGTGGATTCATCAAAAAAATAAAAATCTCGAGTGCACCCAAAACCCACTTCGCGACCTGTTCCAATGAAGTGTTTTGATCCTATTTTAAAATAGGAAGCGTCATCTCTTGGTGTTCCAGGAAAGGAAGATGTTTGTTCCCATGTTTGGGAATAGGAGAGTTTATAAATTGAATTAAAGACAAGAAATAAAGTAAAAATATAACGGTTAATTTTTACTTTATTAATCATTTGTATACTACAATTTAATTTCGGGAGTTGTATTAATTTCGATGGAAACAAATCCAGAGGATCTCAAAATACGATCTAAAAATAAAATTGCGTTTTTCTCAGATTCAGCCTTAATATTGTAATTTTTTATGTCATTCTTTATCATTTTTTCAGCCTTTTGCTGAATACTATTCCATTCTGAATTAGTGAAGTTACTTCTGAGTGGATCGATTTCCAAATCTGTCCTTATAAATTCATCCGGTGGAATATCAAAGGTTATCAATTCCACTGCTGGTATTGTGAGTTTAATACTTTTTTCTTTTGGGTTAACATCTGTGAATTGAATTTGACTTGCATCAATGCCAGCGATAACATGAGCTTTGCAAGTCATCATAAATTTTCTCGAACCAATTGTATACCATTGGTTATCTTGACCGGCTATGACTTTGCTAAACGTATATTCGGTAGTTCCAAGTTTTGACATGGATTTTACCGATTCTATTACTTTATTAGCATCAATTTCAGATTCTTCTGGCTTCGAACATGCTGAAAGTAAAATCGATAGAATAAATAGGTTCGCTAAAGTTTTCATTTAATTATTACATTTACGTTTTTAAATCCCACCGATTTCATAAAATTTTTCATAACAGAAATTGATTTTTCATCTGCTTTTTTAAGAATATTGGCCTTTTTAGCTAGAGTTTCCAATTGTTTAACAGCATCCTTTTTTACTTTTTGAACTGCTTTAAAATTCTTTTCCCAATAACCTTCAGAAATAAAAATGCTAAAGCCACTTGGGTTAATTGTACTTTCCAAAATTACCGCTTTTGGGATCGTAATTTCGCAACTCACTGAATCAATAATTTTTATATCTTCTTGCTTCATTGTGGATAAATCCGTTCCCGCATAACATGTACCTTTAGCAATCATTACCAATTTATCCTCCGAATCTGAAAAGAATCCTTTTTCTACATGCTTTTTACGAATGATTATTTCATTCACATATTGTTGAGTAAACAATTTAGCGACAGCTTTAATATCATCTACTTGGATGCTAGTTTCTTCAATTACGATTTCTTTTTCTTTAAAGGGATTGAAATCGGGCGGAAGAAATCCTGATAAACCCAAGCCAACAAAGGCTCCAGCCAAAACACCAATAAATATTAAAGGTTTAATTAGAGATTTCATACTAAAATAAAATTGCGAAAATAAAATACAGTGCTATGAGAGCTCCTATTATGTAAAGTATTATTTTAAACATTACTTTTGAATTGTTTGATAAACAGAAACAATATTATATCTAAAATCTGAAAGCGTTTTTAATTCTTCAGCGTTTTTGTAAGAACCTTTGAAGTTTGTTATATGCTCTGTGAATAGAGCCTTAAGTTCCTCTAATCTTGGATGGTCATTCAAGGATTTTATTACTCTTCCCGAAAACATTCCTGGTTCAGCACCTAATGCTAATTTTGTTAAACCTTCAACAATATCTGTTGACAATTCGATAATGTCTTTTTCTTCCATTTCTTAACTTATTAACTAGAGTTTTACTACTTCTTATTTTTTGCATACCATTCATCCCAATCCTTAACACCTTCTTTTTTAAGGTATTCCTCACTATTGGCATAGCCTTCTTTTTTGCACCAGTCTTCTAGGTCTTCCTTTCTTGCTGCTTGACCGATGGTATAGTGATTTCCTACACAGTAGGTGTCGTATTCATTTGCTACTTGCACAGTTAGACCAAAGTGATTATCAATCATATCTTCAACTTGCTTAATTGTCATATTGGCTCTGATTTTTAAATCTTCAGCATTCCAATTTACGTCTTTTGAAGTTCGTTGATTTAATTGAGCAAACGTTAAGTCTGGGTCAGCATGAACTTTTCCTTTAAACACTCTAAGAGTTAGTCCGAAATTCTCCTTGAATTCAGCTTGAATGGTTTTAACTTTTTGATTAGGTTGTATATCGAAATCAGCAGATTTGAATCGATCGAAGAAATTAGAAAATAGTCCCATGAT
>JBEIKF010000088.1:0-6733 GCA_040379905.1 Crocinitomicaceae bacterium | reverse complement strand
TGTATTTGTCGTATTTTGGGAATTCAGCTGGAATCTCACCGGTATGAAAGAAAGTTTTAAGTTTTTCGGGACGAACTACATATTCGCTGTAGTACTTTCCGCCTTCTTTTTTCTCTTTTACTTGAGATTTTAGTGCTGATTTTGGTTGAACTTTCACTTGTGAATTAGCGGATAAGATCAACGCGAAAATTGCAAACGAAACAAAGTAAAATTTTTTCATAACAATTATTTAGTTTCCATGTTGACGACAAATGTAAAAAAAAGTTGCCTATTTATTATCCACTATCTTTTTTTAAATCAACAATTTATCGAACAAAACAAATTCCTACACAAATAATTCTATTTTTGCTCTTGTTTTATGTTGCCCGTCGTATCCAAAATTGAATTTTATTTACCACAAACAATTCTTACTACCGAGGAGTTGTCTGAGCAATTTAATAGGGATTTTCAACTCACTCTAAAGAATACAGGTATTCGAAAAAGACATATTCGAAAATTGAATCAAATAGGTTCAGATTTAGGATTTGAAGCGGCGAAAAAATTACTTGATAACTTCCCGGAGTATTATTCAAAAATTGATTTTGTCATCTTTTGCACTGAGGGACTCGATTACAAGGCTCCAACAACTTCAAGTACATTGCATCATCGGTTAGGTTTGAAAGAAGAATGCGGTTGTATCGATATGCCAATGGGGTGTGCTGGTTATATCTATGGATTGAGCTTGGCTGATTCTATAATTAAGTCGGAGAATGCCACGTGTGTGCTGTTTATAGCTGCCGATATTCCAACCAGCGTTATTCACTCAGGTGATTTTGATATGCGCGTATTATTTGGCGATGCTGGAACGGCTACAATCATTGAGAAAAAAGAGACTGGTGGATTTGGAAAATTTGTTTTTGGAAATGATGGATCTGGAGCAAAAAATTTATTGGTTGAAAGAGGATCAACTCGCTCTCCAATTGATATCGAATACATAAATCAATATGCCGATGAACCACAAAATTTGGCACATGGAAGAATGCACATGAATGGATTGGAAATTACACGTTTTTCGTTGGAGAAGGTTCCGTATTTACTGAATAAAACACTTGATAAAAATAATGTGTTATTTGATGAAATTGATCTTTTTGTTTTTCATCAAGCTAGTTTAATCATTTTGAAATCTTTAAAAAGAAAGTGTAAAATTCCGGACTCAAAGTTTTATGTCTTTTTGGAAGAAGTTGGAAACACTGTTTCGTGTTCAATTCCAATTGCGTTGTATCATGCTGAATTAGAGGGGAAACTCATAAGGGGAAATCGCGTTATGTTGCTTGGTTTTGGTGTTGGATATTCTTGGGGTGGAACCATTTTGGAATATTAAAATTGATATCTTTGAACATGAATATTCAAGAACTACTAGATCATATTGAAGTTGAATTTGACGAAATCGAAAAAGGTACACTTCACGCCAATAGTTCCATTCGTGATATGGAAGGTTGGAGTAGCATGCATGCGCTAATTCTAATAGCTCTAGTTGATAATCATTATGATGTTCTTTTAACTGGTGAAGAATTGAAAAATGCGTTAACGGTGCAAGACCTCTTCGACGTAATTTCCAAAAGGAAGGCTTAGTGGCTAAATTATCAATAGATAACATAAAGATTGATGCAATTTATTCGTGCGTTCCGTCACAAAGAATAAAAACGAGTGATTACGCGCTTTTTTCCGAAGCTGAGTCCTTGCTTTTTGAGAAAACTACTGGGATAAAAGAAAGACGAGTTGCCTCGAAAGAGTTAACATGTTCTGATTTATGTTTCAAGTCTGCGGAAAATATATTGACTGATTTGAATGTCAACAAGGAAGAAATAGACGTGTTAATATTTGTTTCTCAGTCTCCCGATTATTTTCTTCCTGCAACAGCGATTATCCTTCAAGAAAGATTGGGCTTGTCGAAGAACTGTATGGCTTTCGATATTAATTTAGGTTGTTCGGGTTATGTTTACGGGTTATCTGTAATCGCAAGTTTAATGAAGAATGGTCTAAGAAAAGGCTTGCTTTTGACTGGTGATAAATCGACAATTTCAACGTCATTTAATGATAAGTCGACCTATCCGCTCTTTGGTGATGCGGGCTCTGCTACTTTGATTTCGTATGATGAACAAGCTGATAAGATGTTCTTCGATTTACATTCCGATGGAAGTGGAAAAGATGCAATAATCATAGAATATGGTCATTCTCGCTTTCCTTACAATTCTTTTTTAGACGAGGAAAGAGAATACGAACCAGGGGTAATTCGTTCTCGAAATCATTTGGCTCTTGACGGCATGAAAGTGTTTAATTTCGCATTGAAGGAAGTTGCGAAGTCTATAACTGATTGTTTGGATTTTGCGAGTGTGAAGCAGGAAGACGTGGATTATTTTGTGTTGCATCAGGCGAATAAATTGATTAATGATTCGGTTCGAAAAAAAATGAAGTTAACAGAAGATAAATTTCCTATGTCTATCGGTGAGTATGGAAATACGAGTTCTGCATCAATACCTCTAACAATTTGTGTCGCGCTTCAAGAAAAAATTAAAAATCAGCAACTAACGATGCTCTTTAGAGGATTTGGTGTTGGATTATCCTGGGCAAATGTTTTATTGAAAGTGGGACCGATAAAAGTAAAGATAGTTGAATATGATTAATCTCGAAAATAAAAACATTCTAGTAACAGGTGCAACAGGTGGAATCGGAAAAGAAATTGTTTCTACTTGTCTTTCCCTTGGAGCAAAAGTATTTGCTGTTGGTAGGAATATTCAAAAGTTGGATGACCTCAATCAAAATAATAATTTAGTTATTGTAAAATGTGACTTAACCGTTTCTGAGGATGTTGATTACCTTTTATCGCAAATTGGATGTCTTGATGGCATTGTGCATTGCGCCGGTCGAATTTATCCTTATCCGATTAAATTCATTAAGGAAAAGCAGTTTAAGGAAGTTTATTCTATAAATACAGAAACAATTATAACGTTGACAGCTCGACTATTTCAACAAAAATTAATTTCAAAAAATGCATCATTCATTTTTATGTCTTCGATTTCTGTTCAGCATCCATATATGGGAGGTAGTTTGTATATTTCCTCAAAAGCTGCAATAGAGGCGTTTTCAAAATCTGTTGCTTTGGAATTTGCGCATGAAGGTATTCGTTCGAATTGCATCGCACCAGCCTTGGTTCAAACTGAAATATATGAACAGACAATGAACGCTTACACTGAAGAACAATGGTTGAAAATTCTAGCGCAATATCCTCTTGGAATAGGAAAACCGAAAGATGTTGCTAATTTGGCAGTGTTTCTTCTGAGTGATTTGAGTTCGTGGATAACTGGCTCTACAATTCCAATGGATGGAGGACTGCTATTAAATAGCAATCGATAAAAAATTAAGTTGCTTCCGGAGCAAGTCTTAGCACAATCCCATCAATTGACTCGTCCAAATGTATCTGACAACCAAGTCGTGAATTAGGTTTTACGAAAAAAGCTTGATCCAACATATCTAATTCAGAATCGCTCTGCTCGGGTAGATTTGTTTCGGATTCCAAATAACATTGACAAGTTGCACACATGGCCATTCCTCCACACTCGCCTAAAACAGGTAGTTCGTAGGCTTTGCATAATTCCATGATGTTCATGTTCATATCGGTAGGTCCCACCAATTCGTGTGAAACACCTTCTCTATCAATTACCGTGACTTTAATTTCGTTCATACAATTCAAAATTAGTCTAGAAAAAAAGTTGTTTGTAATGATTCATGTTTTTTTTTGAACAAAATCGAATTAATTATAGATTCTCAGCATATTGGATCCATCAAAAACAGTCATGTATTGCCTCAATCCGAATGAGCTGTTTGAAATTGGCATTCCATCATAGAGTGAGAATGTAGCATTATTACACGTATCATTCAATTGCAAGAAATTATCTGTATCTGGAAAAAGGGGAGTAGTGCACGTTCCATTTGGATCTTGAGGAGAGTGACGATCAAATGCGACAAATTCTTCAATGGACCTTCTATAAACTATAATTCCTCGAGAACCACCGTTTACATAACACCAACCTCCAACGCCATTCAACGCGTTGTAAGATGGTAAATTTATGTCTATTGTAATATCGAATGGGATGTTTGGTACGGGATTGATGTTGTTTTTCCCACATCCATACAGAAAAAATAAAAGGGGTAACAAAATTGAAAATAATCGTATAATCATTTGTGTAAAGATATGAAATTAACTCGATTTCTTTTTGTTTTTCTATTTCTATTATTAACATATCAAACTGGATATGGGGCTAAATTCTCGTTTCAAGATAGAAAAGAACGTGCATTAGCAAAAAAACGTAAAAAAGAGTTGAAACAAGAAAAAAAGAAACAGCGAGCTAAGAAAAAATACCTGAAAAAGAAATACAATCGGCATATAAAAATTCAAACAAAGGAGAATAGAAAAAGCATTAAAAAAGTTCGTCGGAGGATGCGAAGGGAAATGAGAAGAAATTAGAAAATATCCAACATTTTGAAAAATAGAATCAAATTGAGATTTTACATTTCTCATCAGTAAGAAGATTTCTTATTTCTTCAACCGACAGATGTGAAAAATCAGACTTAAGCATTTCTCTTTTTTGTTTTGACATCATTTTTAAATGTAACCCTTCATAAAAACGCCTAATTTCTGTTTCATTTTCCAAAATGAGTCCGGGAACAATATCCGTTTCATTAGCTTCATTTTTTGCTACCATTGTAAAATAGGAACTGTTGGTGTGCGATATCACACCGGTTTTGGGGTATAAAGCTTCAACTCGAATTCCAACGATCATGGAAGATTTCCCAACGTAATTAATACTAGATTTCAATGAAACGAGCTGGCCGACCTCCACGGGATTTATGAATTCAACACCATCCACTGCAACAGTTACGCAATATCCGCCATAGTGTTTTGATGCTGTAACATATGCTACCTTATCCATTAATGATAATAAAATCCCGCCGTGTATTTTACCTCCAAAATTAGAATAGGTCGGAATCATTAACTCCGTTAAAATTGTTTGAGATTCTGAAACGGTTTTAAAATCTATAGCCATATTGCTGAAATATTTTACTTGTAGTTAGGGTGTTGTAAGGTTACTTTGCTGTTTAGAAAAAATAATTCTTGTAATTTATCATTATCCTAACTCAATGACTTTTTCTTCCCAAGTTTTCATTAATTCATCTAAAATTCTTTTTGTTTTGTCATATTCCACAAGTGTTAGATGACTTTCTTCCTTTTCAAAATCAAGTTGGGTAATAATTTCATCCATTTTTTTTAAATCACCTTCAACCGAAGCGATTTCCTTTTCAAGGGAGCGAATTTCTTTTTCTAATTTGGCATTCGCATTTGAACTATTTTCCTTTTTAATTTCTTGTTTGTCAATTTTTAATGGTTCTTGTTTAACTTCTGTTGGAATCACTTTTCGATTCATTTTGTAATCAAGATATTCTTGAAGAGTAAAATGATGGATCTTTAAATTATAATTTTCTATGTCCCAAATTCGGTTGGTCAAATCTTGTAGGAACTCGCGATCGTGAGAAACAATTATAAAGGTGCCTTCATAATTTTTTAATGCTTTTTTAAGGACATCCTTGCTTTGTATGTCAAGGTGATTGGTCGGTTCATCAAGAATTAAAAAATTCGATGGACTTAGCAAAAGCTGACAAAGCGCTAGTCTTGTTCGTTCACCTCCTGATAGAACGCTTACTTTTTTCTCAGTATCTTCATTGCTAAAAAGGAATGTTCCGAGAATCGTCCTTAAATCTTTTCGAATTTCACCTTTAGCGACATCATCGACTGTTTCGAAAACTGTTTTGCTAGTGTCGAGATTTTCAGCCTGATCTTGAGCAAAATATGTCACATTTACGTTGTGACCGTAATTGACAGATCCTTCGAACTCGATTTCTTTCATTACTGCTTTTAGTAAGGTAGACTTACCAACGCCGTTAGGACCAAGTAACGCGATTTTTTCACCTCTACCTAGTGTAATATTGACTTGTTTGAAGAGCAATTTTTCACCGTAAGATTTACCGAGATTATCCATTTCCAAAACCCATTTTCCAGGTTGAACACTCAAAGGGAAGGTTAATTTCATTCTCGATGTAGGGTCCTTCTCAATTTCGATTCGTTCTGTTTTTTCGAGTTTTTTAATCAATGATTGAGCAAATGCAGCCTTACTACTTTTGGCTCTGAACTTATTGATTAGTGTTTCGGTTTGTTTTATTTCTTTGTCTTGCTGTTTTTTGGCGCTATTTAAACGTTCCAATTCCTCGGATCTAACTTCCTTATATTTCGTATATGGGAAAGGGAAATCAAATATTTTGCTTAAACTAATTTCCAAAGTTCTTTTCGTGACGTTATCCAAGAACATGCGGTCATGGGAAATTATAATTACCACACCATCAAACCGTTGTAAATAATTTTCCAACCAACTAATAGATATAATATCTAAGTGGTTCGTGGGTTCATCCAACAGGAGAATGTCAGGCTCGTTGACCAGGATCCTGGCTAGTTCCGCCCTCATTTTCCAACCACCAGAAAAAGTATCTAGGCTTCTTTGAATATCTTGAATTGAAAAACCTAAACCATTTAACGTCGTTGTAATTTTTTCCTCCCATTGAAATCCATCCATTAATTGAAAGTCATGATTTAATTCGCTTAACTCGTCTAATAATGCAAGATAGGATTCGCTTTCATAGTCTG
>JBEIKF010000087.1:0-6790 GCA_040379905.1 Crocinitomicaceae bacterium | reverse complement strand
TGAAAGCGGAAATTGAAAGTGCGAAAAAAGTGATGGAAAACACCGAACGACCATTTACGGCAATCGTCGGAGGGGCAAAGGTTTCTGACAAAGTTTTAATTGTTGAGAATTTACTGAATGTTGCAGATCACATTATCATTGGTGGCGGAATGGCTTATACATTTTTCAAGGCGAATGGTGGTCAAATCGGAAATTCGTTGTGTGAGGATGATCGTTTGGAAACTTGTCGTGAAATTTTGGAAAAGGCCAAGGCTAAAGGTGTCGAAATTCACTTACCTTTTGATTCAATTATTGCAGATAAATTTGCAGAGGACTCGGAAACAATGAATTGCGAAAGTAATGCGATTCCTTCGGGCTGGATGGGACTTGATATCGGTGAAAAATCCATTTCGGCATTTAAATCCGTTTTATTGAAAAGTAAAACCATTTTATGGAATGGTCCAATGGGAGTATTTGAAATGGCTCCGTTTTCGAAAGGAACAAAATCCGTTGCGGAAGCTGTTGCAGAAGCCACGAGAAATGGTGCTTACAGTTTAATTGGTGGAGGAGATAGCGCTGCGGCAGTTCAGAAGTTTGGTTTTGCAGATCAAGTGAGTTACGTCAGCACCGGTGGGGGAGCACTTCTTGAGTATTTTGAAGGGAAGGAATTACCTGGAATTGCGGCAATTTTGAATTAATTTCAATCAAGTAGCTTAACCAAATCTTTCAATCGATTCGAATAACCGGCTTCATTGTCGTACCAACCTACAACTTTTACTAAATTCCCGAGTACAGAGGTTAATCCGGAATCAAAAAGGCAACTCAATGGGGAGTCGATAATGTCAATTGACACAATGGGGTCTTCTGTATACCCTAAAATTCCTTTTAAATTGGTTTCAGAGGCCAATTTGAAGGCTTGATTAATTTCGGCGGTGGTTTTAGGAATTGGAGAGTAGAGTGTCAATTCTGTTAATGAACCGTTAATTACAGGAACTCGAATACTTCCTCCAGTTACCTTACCTTCAAGCTCAGGGAATACTCTTGAAATGGCCCTCGTTGCTCCAGTTGTAGTCGGAACAATCGAAGTTGCAGCTGCTCTGGCTCTGCGCAAATCGCGATGTGGTGAATCATGAAGTCGTTGATCAGAAGTATAGCTGTGAATTGTTGAGAAATGACACGATTCTATCGGCATTAGTTCGTTAAGTACTTTCAACATCGGTGCGAGATTATTCGTGGTGCACGAGGCATTAGAAATAATCGCGTGTTGACGAATGATATCTGAATTAGTTACCCCCAATGTAACAATCGGAACGTTCTCATCAGCCGCGGGTGCAGAAATAATTACTTTTTTCGCTCCGGCTTTTAAATGACCTTCTGCCAATTCTTGTGTAAGGAAAAAACCACTTGATTCGATTACGATTTCTACGTTGTATTTTCCCCAGGGAATTAATTTCGGTTCTTTTTCGTGGGTGAAATAAATCCGTTTACCATTTTCAAATTCGACAATATCTCCCTTGATTTCAAAAGCCAATGGAAATGTTTTATGAACGCTATCGTATTTCAGTAAATGCATCAGCGTTTTGGTATCGGCTGGATCATTGATAAGCGCAATATTCACTTGACTATCTTCCAGAATCAATCTCGTGAAATATCGTCCTATTCTTCCAAAACCGTTAACCCCAACAACTTTCATTTTTGTGTTTTTTGTAAAATTAAAAAAGTACTGAAATATGTATAAAAAAATCCCACTGAACTTCGGTGGGATTTTGAAATTGTGGATTTAATAATTTTAAATTACCAACTGAAATTGAATGTATTTCCATTAACCGTAACAGAAAATTGTGCGTCACAAGTTCCATCACCGTAATTGATTGTTCGGGTCGGCTTGTTGACGGGTGTCATTTCGATTACTCCTTGAGTTGGAAAAGAACAGCCAACCTGAACACGAACCGGAGAAGTCGTATTTGCTGAATACCCTCCGCCAGTTGAATATGTAGCCGTTGCACTCCCAGAAATATCATAAATGTCGTCCATCCTGTTTAAAGGTGTGGCATAACCGGAATGCCAAGTTCGAATGCGAGACGAAATATAATCAACCACGGTTCCAGATGTCAAAGTTGCTTGACCATCAATTTCAACATTGAAATAAGGTTGTCCGTTGTTATTCAATCCCATATTTGTTACAGTTTTTGAACCTTCTATTTTTATGTCATTAACGTAATAATTATCAGTTGTATGTGTAATCACGGTCCCTGGTGCTAGATATGCCCCTGTGAACGAAGTAATTATTTTCCCTCTTCTTGTTTTTCCATCGTTACAATCGCAATTGGTTGTTCCGTAGTCAACAGTCAAAACCTTAGGACTTGAAGTTGTGTCTAACGTGATAATGACGTTACAAGGTGTTTTAGTCAAAACAGGCTTTTCTCCTGGTTTTGTTGTAATAACTTCTCCTGATTTATAATAGACCATCGTTCCAGTAATTGCTTGGTCTGAGATGTTCGTCATTTCATCGAATGCGTTCTCGATTTTAAGATTAACCAAAGCAGATTGATCATTATCCCATCTCTTCTTACAAGAAGTTAATGCCAAAATTGAAATTCCAACGAATAAATAGATTCTTTTCATATTATTTAATATTAAGTTTTGATTTTAAGTCATTCCCTATAGCATCCTTGTGCAAGAATACATTGATAGTTTTATAGCGAAAGTATTGCTCCGAAACGTAAAGAAACCCTTTAGGATAATTACTAGTTCCCCATGAGTTTTTTACCAAGAAATATCTGTTGCCGTTTTGATCTTTGAAAAGTCCAACGATATGCATACCGTGATCGTCAGTCGTTGTTTTGTTATCATAACCCAATTGACGAATTTCGGATGTTATAATTAATTCCTTACCTGGATGAGTAAACTGATTTCCTAAACGATCTGCACCAGCATCATTGAATCCCTTGTTGTCTTTTCCTTTCACCTCAATTTGACCTGAATTCTCGGGAACGATGGCAAGTCCGTTTTTAAAACTAAATCCTTTTTCTGAAACATCAGCGCCCCATGCAACTGTATACCCGTTTTTTAATGCTTCTTCCGTAACTGTATACAAATCATCCAACGAGACATTGTAGCTTTCACCCCAAGCCCAATTGTCTGGAATTTCCAATTGACATTTTTGATACATCGGGTGATTTGTGAATGAAGTAAAGGAAACATAATTGTCCATATTCAATCCCAAAGATGCGGCATAGCTTGATGGAGTATATTTCTTACCTTCCCATTGAAATTCTTTAACGTCTTTACCTAAGTTTTTGTCTAACAGTACTTTAAAATCATTTTTCCAGCTCAAGTCAACACCGTTGGGACTAGCTATTTTTGCCAAGACACCATTCATAAAGGTTTCATACTCCGTATACATGGCGTCGTGATTGTAGCCTTTTTCGCTATTGTAATTACCTGTGTAAATGTCGTTAGGTACGATGCCAAATTTTTCTATGACTAAGGGAATATCGTGAAAAGCTCCACCTTGTGCAAAGTTTATTTTTCCATCCATTCGGATAAACTTTTCTGCTTTCAATTCATATGCTTTTCGAACGATATACATTTCCGATAAATTAATAGCTGGTTTTCCCATGCGCATTAATTCGGACTCCAAAAAACTCAAACAAGAAAAACTCCAGCATGTTGACGTTCTCCCTTGACTTAGAACTGGGGATGGGTCGTAATTATAAACCTTAGTAAATTGGTAGTTGCTCCCTTCGATATTTGTCGTTTGAGCAACTGAAATTCCTGCACTGAATAGAATCAGAAACAGGGTAGTTTTGAAATTTAAACGCATGTGTTAATTTTTTAAAATCCAACCTTGGTAGCCTAAACTATTGGCTTTTGAAATTACTTCTTGTAGTGAAGCCAATTCATTTGTTGCACCGACGGTAATTCGAATCAAAGACCCTGCCGAAGTTTTATTTACATCTAACCCTGCCGATTTCAATTTGTTGTAAAAATTTGTCGCATTGGTTTGATTGGCGAAACAACCTAAAACATATTGGTATTTTTTAGTGTTGTGAAGCTCGTTATTTGATTCCGCGAGCATAGGATTAGTAATTTCACTCACTGTTGGGGTAGGTTCGATTTTTTCATTCATTCGAACGGTCAGTTTGTGATTGGAATCCAATTGGTAGTCGGCAAAATAAGAATTTGGATTTTGACTAATTTTTTCTTCAAATGATTTAGTCAGAATTTCTTTCGACAGTACCAGCGATTTTTTCTTGTAACTACCAACTTCTTGTTTGTAGAACGGATTAAAATCTTTGTGAGAAATCAATCCCGATTCTAGCACATTCGTTCTGGTTGGAATCCAAATGGAATAAAAAGCCAAAGGCAATAGACATGCTGCAGCGGCGTATTTCCAAAAATTACTTTTACCTTGATTTATTGAGATTACAGGAGTTTCTTTTTCAATTTCAACTTCAGTCTTTTCGACTTGTTGTTTTGATACAAATTGCACAGAAGTTAAGCCGTAGGCATTTAGTAAAAAGTTGAAATAACGATCTTGCTCGAAATTGATATTCCCTTCAGCATCCAAATGAAAAACACCAATTTTAGGAAGTTCATAATGCTTCGAAGTTTTTAGTTGAAGATTTATTTCATCTACGAATGTTGAAACGCGACTTTCAGAATCTTGAAAGGATAACTTATTTTTTATTGCTATTTCATTTACCAAAAGTCCGTCGTTGGTAATGAGGTGTTTGTTGAACAACAAATGTTTGGATGGAGGAATTACCAAATTGCGTTCCAAATCAATTTTTGCCGAAGTTTGTTTCGCAACGAAACCTCCAAACTTGGGGATAATCACACACGAGTGATTCAGTAATAAATCGCAAAGAATTTCCTCAATTGGTAACATTGATTCAAAATTACAAAAGTTTCGGGAAATGAGCAAGTAACTTACAAACAGGCTATGACCTTAGCAACATCTGAAGGAACATCAATGTTTGGTGTTTCAATGTTCGTTTTAATGACTTTTATTTTATAACCGTAATACATCCAACGTAATTGCTCGAGTGATTCGATTTTTTCAAGTTCTGTGGGTTCCAATTGTGTAATCTGCTTTAATATATCGCTTCTATATGCGTATAGACCAATGTGACGAAGGAAAGGATAAACTTCAAAGGAATCCCCTGAAAAATTTTGAGAATTTGGAATAGCACTGCGGCTGAAATAAATGGCATTGTTTAAATTATCAACGACTACTTTGATTCGATTTGGATTGTTAAGATCTTCCGCTGATATATTTTCAGTTGCCAAGGTTGCAATTTGTACCGAGGAATCAGAAAAACCGTCGATGAGTGAATCCAGTTGACGAGCGTCCACAAGTGGTTCGTCTCCTTGAATGTTGATTACCAAATCGAAATCGCTGTTACGACTTAGAACTTCGGCACATCGATCCGTTCCAGAAGGATGCGTTTCTAAAGTCATTTCAGCCTTTCCACCGAATCGTTCAACCTCTTGGAGAATTCTCACATCATCAGTAGCTACGATAAGATCTGAAATTAATTTTGACTTTTTCGCGCCCTCATAAACGCGCTGAATCATTGATTTACCATTCAGATCAATCAAAGGCTTTCCCGGAAATCGAGAGGAACCAAATCGAGCTGGAACTACTCCAAGAACACGCATTAGAATTTCATTTGTAGCTGCGCCATAAAGTTTCTAGGAGGCTGAATATCACCTGGTCTACTCGTGTATTCTGCATTGAAAACATTGTTTGCGATTAGCCCAACTCGGAAGTTTTCGTTGATTTTATATCCCAAACGAACGTCAAAAACAAGGTTTCCTTTATTATATTTTTCACGATATTGCTTAAGGCCGGGAAGGATGTATAACTGAGCAGATGAAGGATCAAGATCTTCCTGAAAAACCCTATCGATATTCGACATAAAACTATTGTATCGGCAAGAAAATCCAATACTAAATTTATTATAATTCACTTCAACATCGGCTTTTGCCAAATGTTTAAAACGATATTTAAGTATTCCTGAAATTGTATCGCTAAAAGAAGAAACGTATGCCGAATCATTATTTAGACTAATAGGGTTCATGTAGGTATACCCAATCAAAGAAATTATTTCCAATTTTCCAATTTTACCCATACTGTTAAAGGATAAATCCAATCCCGTAATTTGGGCTGCTTCAGCATTATTTGCTCTGAAACCGATCCATTTATTTATGTAGCCTGGATTATTTGGATCTGATGAAAGTGTAATAGAAGGAGGATTATAAACTCCAAAAGTAAATTCAATCATATTTTGGTAACGATTGATAAACCAAGCTGCATCAAACATTCCTTTCCAGTCACCAATTTTTACACCTTGTTTGATGCCTATTTCACCAGCCCAACCTTTTTCGGGAGTAAGTTCTGCATTCGGGAAAATATTTAAAGCTCCAACTGAGGTTTGGGTATATCTTTCAGCCACTGCGGGATATCTAATTCCTTGTCCGATTGATGCTCTTAAATGGGTGTATTTGGCAATTTCATAGTGGAATCCTGCTCGTAAAATAGGGTAAAAAGGCAGGCTTACTGAATCTTTTTTATTCAACATAAAGTCTGAATCTCCAGTTCGACCATCCATTTGAAAGTGCTCCAATCGCAATCCTGCGCTTATATCTAGCTTACCAATGTGGTGCTCGTATTGGGTATAAATCGCTACAATGTGTGGTCCGACTCCCGTTGCACTAGTGGGATTAGCACCAGTTCCGAAACTCCATTGATAGGTAGCACCAGGATTGGTATTCGAGGATGAATTAATGTATGTTATTGTTT
>JBEIKF010000086.1:0-6888 GCA_040379905.1 Crocinitomicaceae bacterium | reverse complement strand
GCGATAATCGAATCGTCCATGAGACATTTTACGAGCAGTTGGCATAAAATATCTGAAGAGCTGTTGCTTGTACTTGGTGGTCGAATTGCAGGGTAAAGCACGCTCAAACTACTCTCTAAAAAGTCATGTCCGCTAGCTGGCAACAATAGTTGTGAAACGGCACGACACGTTTGTCGTGTTAGATCACAAGACTTAAATTGTCGCGAAAAAACACGATGATTTCAGATGGCAAAGAGACGACAGAAATAAAATCGTGACAATTGAGCGCGTTGATGGACGTGACGTCATACTCAATGGCCGATCAAAATGACGTCATGTTCTGTTGTCGAGAATGTAAATTACATTAAAATTTATTCAGATTTCTAAATTTATAATTAATTTATAGCTGATTAATATTCTATGTTATTCAAATTTATTTAAATTTCTGCTGAAGTTTATTTAAATATTTTGTAATTTCTTATTTAAATCCATTCATATTTATTCAAATTTATTCAAATTTATTCAAATTTATTCAAATTTTATTCAAATTTTATTCAAAATGTATTCAAATTTTATTCAACATTCATTCAAATGTATTTCAATTCTATTCAAATTTATTCAAATTTGATTATTTCACAATAAATCTCATCAGCACACGGTATAAGTGAGGAACAAAATTATAAAAATCGATGAATGCTAGGAAAGTATATTTCAATTAGAAACAATTCCGTACAATTGTTTAGCAGCGTTTGATTGACGTGACACTTCAACATCAAACATGAGTTCAAAAAATATGAATGAGTTGTGAAGACTTTTTGGATACTTAAGGTCTAACACATAGTAGATAGCAATCAGATATCCAATTACATGAACAAGTGAAGAGTCAGGAAGCGGAATACCAAATTTTTCTACTTTCAAAAAATACTGTTCGCCTATTTTCAAAATTCCTGGCTGGATCATAGTACGTTGAGCTTCGGCCACTGCAGAAGAAATTGGAGTATCCTCCTAAAGAATAATAAATAATGAAATTAGAAGAGTTAGATAAAACAATTAAATAATTCGTCATACCGGAAAAAGTTGAATAAATGACGAAATTGAGTCCAAAACCGATGCCCAGTTCCTTTTGGCCCCTGGTCGCTTGTCAGGAAGCATAGCCAGCACTAAGTTGCAAATCCAGTAGAAATATTTCTCCATTTCTAAAGATTAAATAAGAGTTATTATAGTTTCAATTTTTGAAAGAGGTTACATATCTCAGAACGATTTTTACCATATTCAGCTTTAGCCTTTTCACATTTGTCGATGAATTCGACCGCTTCGACGTTCTTCAGTAACAGTTTACTTTGCAGCAAAATGTTATTTTCGAATTTAGACCAGTTGTTCACAAACTTTGAAATCGTCGATCCGCAGATAAATTGAAAATCGTCTTCGATCTGCAAGAAAAAAAAGTTAAATGAGGGAATAAAAAAATATTAAAATAAAATACCGCGTCTTTAGATAGTTGAAGAAGGCGGTACTTCATAAGAATTTCAGTCGCTGAGAGTGACGACCCTTGGATCCATTCTCGTCTGCTCTTCTGTGTGATTTTGAACATGTCTAGGAGAGTGTTTCTCGATGTTTCCGTGAATGGGGTTCTTCTCATGAAATCCTCAGCTTCTCGAATCTCTTCTTCTGAGCAGGTGTCCGGGTCAATTCTCCTACTGCACACAACAATTACAAAAGATTAGTTACATATTAGAGCTTTGATCATTTTATTTATTACCGTTTGGAAAGAGGTTTTGTATCTCGCGGCAAAGAAAGCCCATCGCGACATCTTTTCTGACGAACATGAACTTCCAGTGTACCAGTTTTTTCTTCGCGGTCAAACCAAACCACCTGAAGAAAAAAATAAAAAGTTTTAGTTAAATGAGAAATTAACAAGAGGAACTGAAATTATACCCAAGGCTTAAACACTGGATTCCTATGTTTAGTGCTAGGGAGTGCATGGACAACGGATTTTGCCATTTTCTCATATTCGTTCCAGCTTGGAAAATACTGCTTCTTTCTGTAAAATAATTGCAAACATTTTAATGTAAGAATACGGTTTAGGGTTAATGAAAAAATGTTTACTCGGTGCAGTTAAACATCAGCCAAGATCCTACAGCTTTGTTGATCATTTTCCGATCTCTCAAGTCACAGCAGTTTGTAGCCAAAACTCTTTTGATGAGCTCATCTCCTTGTACAGCCCGTTTGCCTACTCGCATACCTCTCAAGATGTCCAAAACTGGGTAGAAATCCTTCAAAATAAAGAAAAAACATGTATGGAATCTTTTTAACATAATTATGATTTATTGTCACACTTACAGTTGTTTCAACTTGAGATGACTCTGCAGATGATGTTGATGGTGATGGATCGACAAAGACGTTAGGTTGCTGAGCAGGTTCAGGCATTTCTGGCACATCATGTGTAATGATTTGCTCATGAATGTCGATTTCACGTATGAAGAACATGATGTATCCAGACTTTTCAAGTAGATCGAGGACTTGGTCACTTTCGACACGTGTTCCATGGTTGTTGTAGAGACCACATTCACCATCCAGATGAAAAGCTGACTTCCCTAAAAGCCAAAAATATATACTTGAGCAAGTTAATAAAGAGGTTAAGTTAATAATAATAAGAACATATACATTTTTAATAGAAAGGGCAAGGGCCATCCGAAACGAGCTTCGTGAAAATAAGTGTAAAGTTATTGCTTTAAGCAAAAACTAGAAACAAAATCAAACCTCTTGAAAGAAGCTTGAAAAAACGAAAATCAAAACGCCAACAAGCACTAAACAATTGACAAAACAGGCAAACAGCTGATAAATGGACTACATTTGGAAGCAAGGAGTATAAAAGCGGATTAAATGTCCACTTCTACAGTATACTTTAAAGCAAAATTGAGAATTTGGGCGGGGGTTAATAAAATGATAATAATCGACTTTTGCATTTTAATTACCCTTTTTAAAATAATTGAATGAGTAATAACTTTACCTTTAGATATAAGCTCAGAGAGATTGTTTGCTACGATGTAATGGGCTGCTCCCTCGTTGTTGCAAAAATTTCGCGAATGCTTGATTTCAAATAACTTTGCCATTCCAATCCAGACCATTACGTAGAATTCAACTGCACTTGAGAATAGCTGAATTGAGACTGGACGCATGTTCAGCGATCCTGAGAAAGAAATTTTGTGAGCCTCTACTTTCGGACTGAAAACATGCAAATTATTTAATTCGGGTTACCTTTTGGGTGATCGCACGCTTTGTGTTGGATTCTACATTTTTCTTTTCGAAAGAAAAACCCTTTCGACCGCATTAGCATTATTACATTTTCATAACATCCAAACCACATTCAACAATTTTCTGAACTGGAAATTGAACACATACACAAAAAGGCACGATTACAAAAATTAATTCATTGAGGACGAACATAAAAAAAAGCGGCTTAATTCTATAGCTTCACCAAAATAATTTTTTCAAGTTAAATGAATATAATGTATCAGCAGTTAAGGTGACACGAAGCACATAATTATAGCAATTGCGAGGAATATATGGACAAAACAAATTTCTGGAAAATTATTCACTGAAAACACTAGGACACTGAAAAACATTTTAATGCATTTTATAACTCGCGATCGATCGCGAGTTATTTTCGAACAAAATATTTTAATCGTATGAAAGTATTCCCCTCTTTTTTTATACCATCAAGGGGATGAAAATCAATCAAATCTTTAATTTTTACAAGTTTTATATGAGGTGGGTCACATTTCTTCACACAATAACTAAAACAGTGAGAATCAAAATAGAGGGTTTCATACAAGATAACAGATAACATTGACTCATTGGGATTTTGACTCACAATGAAATCAATTTTTCCAAAAACTAGATCATTATCATCTTTATCAACGATCACAAAAGCACCGTTTTTATATTCGGTACCATTTACGACAACTGCATCTGTTACCAGAATTTGCTTGAAATTTGGGGTTTCTTCCGTACTGCACTCCGTAAACAATTCATTTAAAGGGTCATCATAATCGTAAGATGAAAGATTAACTGAAACTAGTGAGCTACGTCCATAATCCAAGGATTCAGAAACAAAACCACCCATCAACGACTGAAGTGAAACGTATTGCCGTCGACGTGCTAATGTCAAAGCGGGATTTTTAAAATTGTTCATCACACGAGAGGGAATTTTTATTGACCCGTTCAGACGTTCATAGTTCATTGCCCAATATAAGCGCATCGGTCCGTTTTTCCTGACGATCGATGAAAAATGAACCAAAAAGTGAAACTTGGGACGGATGTTTACCTCGGGATAAATTTTTTTAAAACTAGTTAAAAATTCTGCGTACAATATTTCAAAAAGAGAAAGGTTTGATTCGTGCAATTCTGGAGCAAACACCATGTCTACAATTTCTTGAAAAGAAATGAATAATTTCCAATGTGGGTTTACTGGGTTAACACAATCTGATATAATTAAGGGAAGAAACCGAAATAAGGACCACATTTCAGCTGCTCCGAGCTTTGGTGAAAATCCTTTTCCTGGTTGATGGATTTTATTAATTTGACAAGGCTTATTCTTTTTGTCAACTTTTATCAGCGAATACAAATACAAAAGTTTTACATTTAATAGTTCTAATGTTATGAATTTTAAAGAAGTCAAGGAATATAGCACACAACCCACAACTACTGGAACGATACCCTCAAGGACTGTGTGCATACAATCATTAGTCCAGTTTTCAATAACATGGAAGTTTTTTAAATCATTCAGCTTACACTTACGTTTAATTCCACGATAATTTTCTTGTTGAGTAGTCTCGAGAATCAATAAATCTTTGTTGTATTCTTCAACAGTACGCAGTTTGAAATCTTTTTCTAAAAAATAAGTTTGCATTTCCGGTTTTGTGGCATAGCAAAGCAAACAGCAGTAATCCCCATTAAATCCTGTAATTAGACCACAGGCTTCATTCATCCCCAAATTATCGCCAGTTAATTGTGCTAATGAAGCAAAAATCCTCGTAAGTCCCCGACCTGGAATGTTGATTTCCATTCCAACTTCTTCCAATTCTTTTAATTCGCTCGTCACGTTACTGAAAATATTGTCAAACCCATACTTTTTTAAATCAATGCTATTGCAAATTGCTACAAGATGAATATTATTTAGTGCTGCTTGAAACCTAGGAGGAAGATTCAAAATACCAAAATAAAACATTCCGTAATTTTGCAACGCAGACTGTCCCCGTAACGGATTGGATATTCCGAGTCCGTCATAAAAAAGCTGTAGGAGAATAACTATTTTATTTTGATCGGAAAAAAATTGGTTTTCTTTGAATCTACTACCGCTCTGAAAACACGAATATACCCCTTCCAACGATTTGACATTATTTCCAAAAAATTCCGCAAATTTCTCATCGAAAAACAAGTTCTCAATCGTCCGTTTAATAGAAACATATTGTGCTGTATCTTCAACATTCTGAATACAATTGTCAATAGTCCATTCTTGTCTGATTCCCATCACAATGGGAGCAGGGGCATTATACAACGGATTCATTTCATACAATTTCTGGATTTTGAATTCTGAATCGAAAGGCTTGAAAACGTCACTACATTTATTCAAATTTTCTGAAATATTATCAACTTTGGCTTGAATTACGTTCACGTCTAGAACATTGCGAAATTCTTTTCTTATAACCGTAACTGTGGTGTCAATTAACTTTTTAAACAAGTCACTTACATAATCAATAATCGTGACGGAAGCGTTGTGCGGAATGTTACCCTTGGCCCGAATGGAAACCAAGAAGGCGACGGCTTTTTTTTTAAGGACCGATTCAATCTCATCAAAATTTTCACAATCTACGCTGTTATTAATGCTGTCTGTATCGTCTTCATTATACACTTCTATTCCCTCATTGATGGCATTTGTAACTGTATCTGTCGGTACAATGGCGGGGGTTTCACAATCTCCATCTATATCGCAAGTATGCTTTTTACTAAAATGCCTAACGTACCTCCATACATCAGGAAATTTCATTGAACAATGCAGCTGTTGACACTCAATTTCACATTTTAATTGACCATAAGTTTTATGATTATTTAAATGTTCCCTCACCTTAACTGCTGATCTAACATGTATCCATTTTTTACACACGGCACAATTATACATTTTTAATCGAGAAATTTCAGTATCACTTTATTTCACATGTAGTACCACCGCCTTAGTTACAAGTCGCTTCATGGAATTCTACCATTATTTTTTTGCTGTCTCATTCTCAGCTGAAGGGGAAGGAGAGAAGGGAGAGGAGAAAGAATGGGTGTGGAGAGAAGTGGAAAAGAATGGGAAGAGAACGGGGAGGAGAAAAAATGGAATGAAAAGAAGAGAAAACGGGATGGAAATGGGAAGAGGAATAAAAAGACAAACACGCGACAAATTCGTGTTGAGAATTAAAGGTTACATCCGCACAACAAAAAATATCGCTCTTCGCACAACGTTAGTCTTTAAAAATTTCACGACCTATTCGTGTCGCGCCGTTTACGGACATGACTTTTTAGAGAGTAAAATGATTGTATTACTTATTATTTACTAATGATTAAGTAATGTTCATTTTACTTTGCGGCACATAATTCCAGTGAATTTTAGCACGTCTCAGCTAAGCGCTTCTTGGAAGCATCATGAATAAAAATATAAAAAAAAACAATTCTTAGAATTTCATTATATTTAATTAATTTAATAAATACATCAACTTTAAATTGAATTGGATTAAACTTGATCAAATCAAATTTAAATTCGATTTAAATAAAATTAAAATATAATCGATAATTAACCGCTTTTATTTGACAAGCGGTAAACCAATAGTAATAAAACAAACGAATTTAAAACCCAAAGAATTTTAT
>JBEIKF010000085.1:0-6934 GCA_040379905.1 Crocinitomicaceae bacterium | reverse complement strand
TTTCTGAAGTTGAAAAAAATGGTGTCAGCTATTTGGATGAGGAGCAAGAACCCGTTACCACTCTATTGAATGGACGTGATTGCGCTTTTGTCTTCAAAGATGAACAAGGAATCGCGAAATGTTCGATTGAAAAGGCCTATCGCGAAAAGGAAATTGATTTCAACAAACCAATTTCCTGTCACCTCTACCCTATTCGTGTGAAGAAATTTGGTGAATATACCGCCTTAAATTACGACCGCTGGAAAATTTGCGAGCCGGCATGTGCTTGTGGACAAGAATTACAAGTATCCGTTTATCGATTTCTTAAAGAGCCGCTAATTCGGGCTTTTGGCGAAACTTTTTACAAGGAGCTGGAAGTTGTGGATGAGGAAATGAGTGCAGAGTAAAGTTTAGCTTTATTTTCGAGTAAGCGAAGAAATTCGTTTCCATTCATCAGTTGGTGTGATTTTCAAAAATGGAAAAGTCCAATTGTTGAATCCAATTATGTTTTTGGAACACCCACCATATTTTATTAGATAACAAACGAGAAATTCTCCTTCGACCAAATTCCGTTAAACAAATGGATGCCTGGGTTGATTGGTTTTTGATTCAAGGGAATCGTTGATTTCGAAAATTATCTTGTCTGTTTTTTTTTTTCTTGATCTACTGAAGCAAAAAGGTGGGTTAATGCACTCAAAAATGGTAATTTTAGACTTATCTAAAATGCTTTTTAATAAAAACAATTGAATTATTTAATTTATTCAAAAAGCAATTGCTATTTTTGCTTTATATAAAAAGCATAAAATGGAAACCCTACTAGCAAAATCAGCAAAAAAAGTAGTTTCTTTGAATGGAAAAGTCAAACGATTGATTTATGACAACATTCAGTGGGGAGAGCGGTTAATTCTTCTATTAGGATATCGAGGTGTTGGAAAAACAACCATCATGCTGCAGCGTTTGGAGAAAATAGGTGAGAAAGGAATCTATTTTAGCTTGGATGATCTGTATTTTGAGAGTAATCGACTGGTAACAGTTGTAGAACAATTATATGCATTAGGGTATCGCTCATTTTTCATGGATGAAGTTCACCGATATCAGTTTTGGTCTAAGGATTTGAAGCAGTTGTATGACGATTTTGAGGATATAAATCTTATCGCAACAGGATCATCCATTCTCGAAGTAGCCAAAGGTCAAGCAGATTTATCTCGAAGAGCGATTGTTTACCACATTCAAGGACTAACATTTCGAGAATACTTGCAATTTGAAAAAAAATTAGAGCTAAAGCCCATTGACTTGGAAACAATACTCGAACAACACCATGAAATCACAGCAGATTTGCTGGAACAGTTTTCCTTTGAAAGAGATTTTAGCAACTATTTGAAGATCGGTTATTTCCCATTTTATAAGGAAAACAAATCGGTTTATTATCAAAAACTATCGGAAACCATGAATTTGGTAATTGACATCGACATTGCTCCTTTCGAAGAATTAAATTATTCGACAGTTCGGACTATGAAAAAACTATTATTTGTAATTAGTCAGTCTGTTCCATTTACGCCAAACATAACGAAACTGTCAGAGCAATTAGGTGCTCCTCGAAATACCATTTTGAGGTTATTGGATTTATTAGACCAAGCCAAAATAATCAAACTTTTGCGGGCAGAAAATGAGAAATTGAGCTATTTGCAAAAACCCGAAAAAATATTCTTTGAAAACACCAATTTTGTTTACCTTTTCGCTGAAGGCAAAGCAAATGTAGGGTCAGTTCGAGAAACCTTTTTCTTTAATCAGTTAATTCAGAAACACCGAGTTACCGCATCTAAATTTGGCGATTTTATGGTAGATGAAAAATACACTTTTGAAGTTGGTGGCCCAAACAAAAACTTCCAACAAATCAAAGGAGTTCCAAATTCCTATCTGGCTATTGATGTTAAAAATAGCGTTGGAAATAAAGTGCCGCTATGGTTGTTTGGGATGTTAAACTGAAAATAATCAGTGGTCTGCTAAAATAGCATAAAGAAGAAATAAATTGTATTGATTTCTTTTATTAGGAAATGACTACTGAGTAACGCTTCAAAGCACCTTCAAAATCCACCTCCGGAGCCAAACACCTTCCTTTATGACAGATGTAAATTCCTTGCTTTTCGTAATTGATTGACATAGGAATCTCACGATGATAAGATATAATAACATTCTCTTGAATAAAAGGTAATATTTCCTCGCGTTCAAAATCCATATCAATCACATTCATTTCAACGGTTTCTTCCAAAATCTCAAGTAATAATTGTCCCCAATTCGAATAGCCGGAGCCATAAAATTCCATTCCTTCGTATACGTTCGCAAGCATTTGTTTTGAGTTGGAAATCCAAGCATCGTTTCGGAAATAATGTCCGAGCTTCCAAAAATTTCGAGCCATAACGGAATTACTTGCCGGAATCACATTGTCGTTTAATTCCATTTTTCGGGCAATTAGATTGGAATCAGAAGACGTGAAATAGCACATTTTACTTTCCGCGTTCATAAAATTTCTTGCAACTTCTTCCGCGAGTTCTTTTGCTGATTCGAGCCAATGCAATTCTGCGGTTACTTGATACAAAGCGATGAAAGCATCAATGGTGTGGGCGTAATCTTCCAAAAATCCATCTATTTTCGTTTCTCCCTTTGAGAAAACGCGTTTGAGTTTCCCCTCTTTGTATTGCTTTTCAAGAATCCATTTACCACAATTTCGAGCTAAAATCAAGAATTGTTCCTCGTGAAAAGTAACATAAGCATCGCAGAGTCCACGAATGGTCAGTGCGTTCCAAGCAGTAAGACATTTATAGTCTAAACCAGGAAAGATTCGTGCTTTTCGTTCTTCAAAAAGTCTGTTTCTAACTTCAGAAACCTTCGACTTTAATTCATCTAATGAAATTCCTTTTTTCTTGGCGAATTCAGAGTCCGTTTCTCTTCTCAAAAGAATGTATTTTTCATCTTCCCAAAATCCAAATTGATTGACATTGTAATAGTCGCGGACAAATTTCAAATCCAAATCCTGAACTTTTTGAAGTTCCTCTTCCGACCAACAGTAAAATTTCCCTTCTTCACCTTCTGTATCGGCATCCAAAGCACTGTAAAATGATCCGGACGGATCCATCATTTCACGTTGCAACCATTCTACCGTTTCAAAAACGGTTTCTTTGTAAAGTTCGTTGTGTTTTTCTCGAAATGCTTTGGAGTAAACTGATATAAGTTGAGCGTTGTCGTATAGCATTTTCTCAAAGTGCGGCACTTTCCAAATCATATCCACTGAATACCGAGCGAATCCACCACCAATTTGATCGTAAATTCCCCCGAGCGCCATTTTTTGAAGCGTCAGGTGAGCGTGATTCGAAACTTTTTCAGAATCAAACTTCTTTGCATAGCTCAAAAGAAATGAATAATTGTTGGGCATTGGGAACTTTGGAGCCTTGTTCATTCCTCCTTCCAAATTATCAAATTGCCTCGACCATCGCAAAACCATTTCATGTAACTTTTCATCCGAAAACTGTCCGATTTCTTCTGGAACGCTGATCAGTTCGCTTTGAGAAATTCCTTCCTGTAACTTTTGAGCATACTCGTAAACACGCTCTGGGTCTTGTTCCTTGGTATGAACTAACGAATTTAAAATGTGAATCCATTGATCCTTGGGAAAATAAGTTCCGCCATAAACTGGACGACCATCAGGAAGCGTAAAGCAATTCAAAGGCCAACCACCACGTTGGGTCATCAGTTGAACCGCAGTCATGTATATTTGATCCACATCTGGACGCTCTTCCCGATCGACTTTTATGTTGACGAAATACTTATTCATGATTTCCGCGACCTCTACATCTTCAAACGATTCGTGCTCCATCACATGACACCAATGACAAGCCGAATAACCAATGCTTATTAAAACGAGTTTGTTTTCTTTTTTCGCTTTTTCAAATGCTTCATCCGACCAAGAAACCCAATGAACAGGATTGTATGCATGCTGCAAAAGGTAAGGAGATGTTTCCGAGATGAGGTTGTTAGGTTGAGTTGTTGCCAAAATATTTGTAAATTAATCGGGAATACTTATTAAATTCGCCCAAACGAAATTAAGCAATCTTACAAATTTTAAAGGGTGGTATTTTCCAGTTTAACGTTTATTTACCTTTTCTTGCCACTCAGTTTGATATTTCATTATGTTACATCAAACAATCTATTTCGAAATCTCACCCTAACGATTTTCTCTTTGGTTTTTTACGCTTGGGCCGAGCCAATGTGGATTTTCCTAATGATTTTCACAGCGATGTTCGATTATTCGATGGCTCTTTTAGTCGAACGATGGCGGGGTCAGATTGGTTCAAAAATCGCCGTAACCTTTTCGGTGATTGTAAACATTGCCTTACTTATATCTTATAAATACGGCGGATTCATTCACGATAATTTAAGTTACTTATTTCCTTTGCCATTTGACCGTCCGACCAATTCGTTGCCTGTAGGTATTTCGTTTTATACATTTATGGTTATCTCCTACATTGTGGATGTCTACAAAGGTGAATTGAAAGCTCAAAAAAATCCGCTCAATTTCTTAATGTTCATTAGTTTATTTCAGCATTTAGTTGCAGGACCTATTGTTCGTTACAAACATATTTCAGATCAAGTGGATTCGCGAACAGTGAATTGGCAAACGTTGAGCGCAGGGGTTTCACGCTTTTGCCTTGGTCTTTTCAAAAAGGTTGTGATTGCCAATGTAGCTGGTGTTTTGGTGAAAAAGTATTTGGACGTCGGATTCGATGATTTATCGAGTTATGAAGCATGGTTTGGAATTACGATGTTCTCCGTACAATTATATTTCGATTTCAGTGGTTACTCCGACATGGCGATAGGCCTTGCGAAGTTATTCGGTTTCCATTTCGATGAGAATTTCCGTCACCCATATGCAGCAATTTCCGTTGGAGACTTTTACCGCCGTTGGCATATCTCTTTGGGGAAATTCTTTCGGGATTATGTTTACATTCCATTGGGTGGAAACAGAAGCAATCAATTGCGAAACATTATGATTGTTTGGCTTTTAACTGGAATTTGGCACGGAGCAAGTTGGAACTTCGCACTATGGGGCTTTTACTTTGGTTGTTTGATGATTATCGAAAAGATGTTGGAAAAAATTCTAGCAAAAACACCTAGAGTGCTTAGACATACCTATACGTTGATTTTAATTGTATTTAGTCGGGCGATCTTTTATTTTACTGATTTTGAAAAGTTAAAGTTGTTCATGGTAAATTTATTTTCTTCCGATAATCCAATCGGTGTGGGCTTTGCGACGGATTTAATGGAACATGTATTCTGGTTTGTATTGGTAATTTTATTCTGTATTCCATGGGATGAAATATACGCAAAGCAAACAAAAGTTGCCGTGGGTGCCGGACGCTTTTACGAAAATGCAAAGCCTATTTTGAACGTCGCAATGCTTTTATTGGCAACCTTGTTATTGGTTAATTCAACTTATAATCCGTTTTTATACACTCGTTTTTAATGACCAATAAGCTAAATATAATTCTGTTTTTCTCCATGCTTTTTGGAATTCCGTTGCTTTATTTCGTATTACCAAAACAAAAGATATCTGTTGGTGAAAAAAGAAAATTGGCGGTTGTTCCTGCATTAAATTACGAGAGTTACATCAAAGGCGCGTGGGCAGATAGTATGGACTCATATGTCGATGATCACTTTCCTTTTCGCACTTCCATGATAGATATGGCGGTTGAGCTGCAATCTTGGAAAGGCATTCATTTGAAAGAACAAGAAAAGGTCTTTGTTTCTCAAAAACCGAAGGTTAATAAAAATAAGGATGAGAAGGATTCAACGGAATCAGAATTGAATTTTTTAGATGAATTCGAACAAGCTTACTCGGGAAGCATGCTTATCATTAACGGATCCGTTTATCCAATGGGAGGTGGAAGTCCAGCAATGTCAAAACACTTTTCAAAAATGGTGAGTGAATACGCAGAACAACTTAAGGGCGAATGTCGTGTCTTCTCTGCTGTAGCGCCACTTTCTTCCGCATTTATTCCAGTTGAAAAATATAAGCATTATAATTCTCAAAACAAAAAAACGCTCAAAGCAATTGGTTCAAGCTTGACTAATGGAGCAATTTTCTGCGATGTCTTTGAAGAAATGAATAAGCATGCTGGAGAAAAAATGTACTTCAGCACAGATCACCATTGGAAACCGATTGGAGCTTATTATGCTTATGTCGCATTTTGCAAAGCAGCTGGTTTCGAACCTGTTCCCTTAAATAAAATGGATAAACGAACGAAATATAATTTTCTGGGAAGTTTATACCAACATACACTTGATCCATCTGTTAAGAATAATCCAGATACCATGGAATATTACATTCCAAAGGTCACTACAACTGCGGTTCGCTATACCGCTTATGGATACGATAAACAATCAAAATCCCAGGTTTTTGCTCATGGATCTTCAGGGGGAAACACTTATTCAACCTTCATTAGCGGTGATTCACCAATGATGCGAATCAACACGAATGTTAAAAATGGCAAAAAAGCCATTGTGATTAAAAATTCATACGGAAACGCCTTTGTTGTCTATTTAATAAGCCATTACGAAGAAATCTGGGTGGTGGATTTTCGGTATTCGAAACAAAATATCATTGAAACAATTCGAAAGAATAAAATAAATGACATGATTTTTGCAATGGGTATGCATGGAGCCATGAGCAAAGGAACAATCAATATGATGCGAAATTTAGGAAAGCAAAGTGGAATTTATGTGCCACCAAAACCTAAAATTACCGAACCTCAAGATTCAATAACGATTACTCCGATTACTGCTCCGACAGACACAACAACTTCAAATTAACTGGATGAAATTCCTACTACCAATTATCTTTTTATCCCTTTTTTCAATCGGATTTTCTCAGAATTTAGATTATCCGACTTCATTAAAAGTT
>JBEIKF010000084.1:0-6947 GCA_040379905.1 Crocinitomicaceae bacterium | reverse complement strand
TGACACGTTTGATGTTTATCGTAAAAATGGTGGTTATCGTTCAGTAGAAAAAGCATTGAAATCAATGACTCCTGATGAAGTTGTTGAAGAAGTTAAAAAATCAGGTTTACGTGGACGCGGAGGCGCTGGATTTCCAACTGGAATGAAATGGTCATTCTTGGCTAAACCAGAAGGAGTTCCAAGACACTTAGTCTGTAATGCCGATGAATCAGAACCTGGTACATTCAAGGATCGCTATTTGATGGAGAAAAATCCTCATTTATTGATCGAAGGAATGATTACTTCGAGCTACGCGCTAGGTGCAAATCTATCGTTTATTTATATACGTGGTGAATTCATGTATATTCTTCACATTCTTGAAAAAGCGATTGCTG
The DNA here is from genome assembly GCA_040379905.1 of Crocinitomicaceae bacterium. Taxonomy (GTDB): domain Bacteria; phylum Bacteroidota; class Bacteroidia; order Flavobacteriales_D; family Crocinitomicaceae; genus UBA952. The sequence goes on along the minus strand of JBEIKF010000084.1, from coordinate 6,573 downwards.
AAGCATATGCAAAAGGATTCCTTGGGAAAAACATTTTAGGATCTGGATACGATTTAGACTTACAAGTTGTGCCTGGTGGTGGAGCATACATTTGCGGAGAAGAAACTGCTTTACTTGAATCACTTGAAGGAAAAAGGGGGAATCCAAGAATGAAACCACCTTTTCCAGCTGTTAAAGGACTGTGGGGAAATCCTACCGTTGTGAATAATGTTGAAAGTATTGCAGCGGTTGTTCCAATTGTAAATGATGGTGGTGATGCCTATGCTCAAATTGGTATCGGACGAAGCACTGGAACAAAATTAATTTCTGCAAGCGGAAACTTAGTTCGACCGGGAGTTTATGAAATTGACATGGGAATTACCGTTGAGGAATTTATTTATGGTGACGATTATTGTCGTGGAATTGCAAATGGAAAGAAACTAAAAGCGTGTGTTCCAGGTGGTTCATCTGTTCCAATTTTACCACATTTCTTAGTTACAAAAACAGCTTCAGGTGAAGATCGCTTAATGACTTATGAAAGCCTCGCCGATGGTGGTTTCGCTACTGGATCAATGTTGGGATCAGGTGGATTCATCGTTTTTGACGAAGATCAATGTGTTGTTCGAAATACGTGGAATTTTGCACGTTTTTATTCGCATGAGTCGTGTGGACAATGTTCTCCTTGTCGTGAAGGAACAGGATGGATGGAAAAAGTTTTGCATCGCTTGGAGCACGGACACGGAAACTTGCGTGATATTGAACTTCTGGAAGAAATTAATAAGAAAATTGAAGGAAATACGATTTGTCCACTTGGTGATGCAGCAGCATGGCCAGTCGCGGCAGCGATTCGTCATTTCCGTGAAGAATTTGAATGGCATGTAAATGAGCCACAACAAGCTCAAACAAAAAATTATGGTTTAATCACTCAACCTAGCGTTGCGGTATAGATACAAGTTATGATTAAAGTAACGATTGACGATGTAGAAATTGAAGTTGAACCGGGTACAAGCATTTTGAACGCGGCACGTCAAGCTGGTGGAGATATTGTTCCTCCTGCCATGTGCTATTATTCTAAATTACCTGGAACCGGTGGGAAATGCCGAACTTGCCTCGTGGAAGTTGCAGCAGGTTCAACTGCAGATCCAAGACCAATGCCAAAATTGGTTGCCTCTTGTTCAACTCCAGTTATGGATGGCATGATTGTCAAAAATAAAACGAGTGAACGCGTTCATTCAAATCGTGGAGGCGTTGTTGAATTTCTTTTGATTAATCATCCTTTAGATTGTCCAGTTTGTGATCAAGCAGGAGAATGTCACCTTCAAGACCTTGGATACGAGCATGGATCAGCCAAAACGCGCTTCGAAGAAAAAAGAAGGACCTACGATCCAATCGATATTGGAAATAAGATCAAACTTCACATGAATCGATGCATTCTTTGTTATCGATGTGTTCATGTTGCAAATCAATTGACAGACAAGCGAGTTCATGGTGTTTTGCATCGAGGTGAACATGCCGAGATTAGCACGTATATTGAAAATGCGATTGAAAACGATTTCTCAGGAAATATGATTGATGTTTGTCCTGTTGGTGCACTTACAGATAAAACATTCCGATTCAAAAGCCGTGTTTGGTTCTTGAAACCAATGGAAGCAGAATGCTCTTGTACAAAATGTTCAGGAAAAGCCGTTGTTTGGATGTTTGGAAATGAAATTTTCCGAGTGACTGCTCGTAAAGACAAATATGGTGAGGTGGAAAACATAGATGACAAAGCAGGTTGGATTTGCAATGACTGTCGTTACGACAAAAAAGACGTTAGCAAATGGAATATCATTGGTCCAAGATCAATTAACCGTCATTCTGTTATTTCTCAAGGGAAATACAAAACATTCATGGACAAAGAACAAAAAAAGATTAGCTGATGGATACCGGATTATTAATAGAAAAATCAATTTTGGTTGTTCTTCTTTTCCTAATCTCTTTGGGAATCGCAGCTTACTCAACCTACTTTGAGCGAAAACTTGCGGCTTGGATTCAAGATCGTGTTGGTCCTGACAGAGCTGGTCCATTTGGAATTCTTCAACCAATTGCTGATGGAACAAAAATGTTCTTGAAAGAAGATTTCATTCCAAAAAATGCGGATAAATGGTTGTTCATCATTGGTCCTGGAATTGCCATGTTTACCGCATTAATTACAAGTGCAATCATTCCTTGGGGAACCGATTTGGAACTATTTGGAAGAACAATCCCATTACAGGTAACAGACTTCAACATAGGAATTCTTTATTTATTTGCCGTTCTTTCAATCAGTGTTTATGGAATTATGATTGGTGGCTGGGCATCGAATAATAAGTATTCGCTTTATGGTGCCATTCGGGCATCGTCTCAAATGATTTCCTATGAATTAGCGATGGGGATTTGTGCAATCACAGTTATCTTGATGTCTGGAAGCTTAAGTTTATCTGAAATCGTTGAAAAGCAACACGGTATGAACTGGAATATTTTCTATCAACCAGTTTGCTTCCTCGTATTTTTTATCTGTTCATTAGCTGAAACAAATCGTGCGCCGTTCGACTTACCAGAATGTGAAAACGAATTAATTGGTGGTTACCACACAGAATATAGTTCTATGAAACTTGGACTTTATTTATTTGCGGAATACATTGCCATGTTTATTTCATCCGCTGTAATTTCTATCCTATTCTTTGGAGGGTACAATTTCCCAGGAATGGATGCTTTTTCTGGTAATACATTAGCACTATTAAGTGTGTTGGCATTTTTCACAAAGACTTTCCTAATGATTTTTGTATTCATGTGGATTCGTTGGACAATTCCAAGATTCCGCTTTGATCAATTAATGCATTTAGGATGGAAAGTATTAATTCCGATTGCTCTTATAAACATGCTTGTGACAGCTATTGTGATTGCATTTAATGAAGGTTGGTTTAATTAATAAGAAAATGAAAAGTTTAACCAATAGAAAGAAAGTTGTTTCCGATAAACCAATGACGTTTACGGAAAAGCTATACCTGTGGGCGATTGCCAAAGGAATGATGACTACTTTCAAGCACATGCTTAAAAGAAGAAAAACCATCAAATATCCAGAAGAAGTTCGTGTGTTTGCTCCTGTTTATCGCGGTATGCACGTTTTGAAACGTGACGAAGAAGGTCGTGAAAATTGCACTGCCTGTGGACTTTGTGCTGTTGCATGTCCTGCTGAAGCGATTACGATGGTGGCAAATGAACGTCAAAAAGGAGAGGAGCATTTGTACCGCGAAGAAAAATACGCTGAAAGCTATGAAATAAATATGCTTCGATGCATTTTCTGTGGACTTTGTGAAGAAGCTTGTCCGAAAGAGGCAGTTTTCTTGACTGATCGAATTGTTCCAACCGAATTTGAAAGAAATGATTTCATTTACGGAAAAGATAAACTTGTGGAACCATTAGAGCAAAGAATCGACATTACAAAACGTCAACATACGGGTAAAAGAACAACTATATGAGCTTACAAATTTTAGCAATTATCTTGGGGGCATTGACTATTGGTTCAGCACTGATGGTTGTATTGAGCAAGCACCCCATTCGAAGTGTCATTTTTTTAGTAATCACTTTCTTCTTTATCTCATCGCTTTATATTTTGATGAATGCTGAATTTTTGGCAATCGTTAACATCATTGTTTATGCCGGTGCGATAATGGTTTTATTCCTTTTCGTATTGATGCTATTGAATTTGAACAAACAAGCAGAACCTCAAACTTCGTTGTTTTCAAAACTTATCGGTGTCCTGGCTGCCGGAGCTTTGTTTTCTGTTTTAGTGGCAGCTTTAAAAGACAGCCTTGTTTTGGGTAAAAATTACGTTCCCGGCAATGCCAATATTGGAACAGTTGAAAGCCTTGGAAATTTATTGTTTTCCAAGTATGTAGTTCCATTTGAAGTTTCATCCATTCTTTTCATTGCCGCAATGGTTGGCGCCGTTTTATTGGCGAAAAGAGAAAAACAAATAATTGATTAACATGAATCCAGCTGTAAGCAATATCGGTTCATCACTCGACTTTTTTGTAGTCGTAGCAATCGCCTTATTTTCAATCGGTTGTTACGGAGTGTTAACCCGTAAAAATATGATTGTTCTATTGATGTGTATTGAGCTCATGCTTAATTCGGTCAATTTACTTTTGGTAACCTTCTCTAAATTTTACGGAGCTAGCGACCCACAAATTTTTGTGTTCTTTATTGTTGTAGTTGCCGCAGCGGAAGCAACGGTTGGGTTATCAATACTGATTATGGCGTACCGAAGCAACAAGTCGATTGATATTGAATTATTTAACAAATTAAAAGACTAAGATGGCAGCAGATATTTTATTACTTACCCTAATCTCACTCCCACTTTTGGGATCTGCAACGATTGGTCTTTTAGGAAAGAATCTACCAAAATCCGTTGTTGGGACCTTGGCTACAAGCATGGTAGCAGGTTCTTTCATTTGTGCTTTAATCATTTTTTCGAATTTACCACAAAATCAAATTGTTCATCTATTTTCGGTTGTCAATTTGGAAGATTTCAAACTAAATGCGAGCTTTCAAATAGATTCACTTTCAATTTGGATGACTTTGATTATTACTGGAATTGGATCTTTGATTCATTTGTTTTCGATTGGATACATGAGCCATGATGAAGGTTTTTATAAGTTCTTTGCTTATTTAAATCTCTTCATTTTCTCAATGCTTCTTCTTGTTTTAGGAAGTAATTACTTTGTTCTATTCTTTGGGTGGGAAGGTGTTGGAATGTGCTCTTATTTATTAATTGGATTTCATTTCAGCGATATCCAGAAAGGAACAGAAAATAGCGTAGCGGCGCGTAAAGCATTCATCATGAATCGAATTGGTGATGTTGGATTATTATTTGCTTTGTTTATGTTGTTGGCGACATTTGGAACAGTTGAATACAATGAAATCGCGGCAAAAGTTGCTGAATTGAAATTGGCTTCGTTGATTCCCTATGCGGCTGTTGGAGCGATAACCCTGTGTTTATTTCTTGCTGCTACTGGTAAAAGTGCTCAAATTCCATTATTTACCTGGTTACCTGATGCAATGGCAGGACCAACACCCGTTTCAGCATTGATTCACGCTGCGACGATGGTTACTGCCGGTATTTATTTGGTTGTTCGTTCTAACTTTTTATTTGAATTGGCACCATTCACAAAAGATGTCATTCTTTATATCGGTTTAGCAACTTCCTTAGTTGCAGCGTTCATTGCGATGCGTCAAAGTGATATCAAAAAAGTACTTGCTTATTCTACGGTTTCCCAATTAGGATTGATGTTTGTTGCACTTGGAATGGGAGCATACACTGTCGCACTTTTCCACGTTACCACTCACGCATTCTTTAAAGCGCTTTTATTCTTAGGTTCAGGAAGTGTCATTCATGCTATGTCAGATGAACAAGACATCCGTAAAATGGGCGGCCTTGCCAAAAAAATTCCAATTACACACATTACGTTTTTGATTGGAACATTAGCAATTTCTGGTTTTCCACTTCTTTCGGGATTCTATTCCAAAGATGAGATTATAGCGCACGCATTAATGCACAATCCGATTGTATTTGGAACGTTAATGATTGCGGTAACATTAACTGCTATTTACATGTTCCGACTTTATTTCTTGGTTTTTCATGGTTCATTCCGTGGCGATCATCATACAGAGTCACACATTCATGAAAGCGGTCCTTCAATGACAATTCCTTTGATCGTATTAGCCGTATTGTCCGTTTTTGGTGGAATATTAAATCTTCCAGGAATTTTCCTTCACAAAGGTGCACATTGGTTTAATGATTACCTCAATGCAAACACAACTGGATTGGATTTAGTTGAAGCACATCATTTGGATAAAAATGCAGCTCTCATGTTAATGGTCGTTGCCAGTATTATTGCACTTGCTGTTATGACTTGGGCGTATGTCAATTATGCAAAACGTGGAAATATCGCCAAATCAGATGAAGAACTAAGTGGCTGGGAGAAATTATCCAACGCCAAACTCTATTTCGACGAATTATACAATTTCCTTTTTGTAAAACCGACTGAATGGCTTTCGCATACAATGCATCATCACTTCGACACTTTGATTCTTAAAAACGGAATTTTTAGTTTCGCAGGATTAGTTGAAAAAACTGGAAACGTCACGAGAAAGTGGCAAAGTGGATTTTTATCGAGCTACTTATTATGGATGGTGCTCGGATTGGTTGTTATTATTGGTTCATACTTTATAAATAAATAGTTTTGACACTACTCGTATTACCCCTCGTTTTAGCGCTAATTTCATTTATTGTTCCCGAGAAATTTGTTCGGTATTTTGGATTAGCAGGTGCATTAGGTTCATTAGCAGTTGCCGTTGGACATTTATCCTATTTCAACCCAGAGAAATATGTTTCATTACTTGACCCTAACCGAGAATTTCCACTTGGGCTATCATTTAAAATGGGTTACGATGGATTGAGTTTAACAATGGTTTTACTCGTTAACGCGATTGTAGCAGTCATATTACTTGCTAACTATGGAAAAGAATTAGCTAAAAATAAAACGTTTACAGCGCTGGTATTCTTTATGC
>JBEIKF010000083.1:0-6953 GCA_040379905.1 Crocinitomicaceae bacterium | reverse complement strand
TGCCAATCCATGGTTGAAACCTTTGGAGAAATTCCTGAAAAAGCTTCTTTTGTAGAAATAGAAACCGTAGGTTTAACAAGAACAAGCCAACAAGATTTCAATTCAAAGTTGATTTCCGTAAGTACTTCTCCTCTTCCTGTTACAAGCATGGGTTTATTGTAAAGAAAAAACGGACAATCGCTTCCCAATTGAGCAGCATAGTTTAATAAAACATCACTATCTATGTGCAACTGGAAAAGATCATTGAGCGCTTGTAGCATGAATGCACCGTTCGAAGAGCCTCCCCCCATACCTGCCCCGTTCGGAATAATTTTTCTAAGAAATACGTGAACAGGTGGACAATTGTGCCTTTCGTTCAATAGCTTCCAAGCCTTATAAACAATATTATCCTTGTAGTCACCCGAAAAGGAAAGTCCGGTCACCGTCAATTGAAATGCATTCGCAGGAAGAATTTCAAGAATATCGGCTAATGGAATGGGTACAAATAGCGATTCCAAATTATGAAAACCATCACCGCGTTTTTCAGTGATAAACAGACCTAGGTTTAATTTTGCATTTGGAAAAACTACCATTATTGCTCCATGTATCCCAATTGGGTCAATGTTCTTAAATTATTTCTCCACTTCTCTACCTTCACGTGTGTTTGAAGGAAAACCTTTCTTCCCAAAAAAGCCTCCAAATCTCTTCTTGCTTCTGTTCCTACTCGCTTTAGCATTTTTCCTTGATGACCAATGATGATACCCTTCTGTGAGTCGCGTTCAGTTAAGATGACAGCAGAAATACGTGTAATATCAGGTTCTTCCTTGAATGATTCAATCAGTACTTCACATGAGTATGGAATTTCTCTTTCGTACAACATAAAAATCTTTTCCCGAATAATTTCGCTTGCGAAAAATCGCATGGTCTTATCTGAAAGTTCATCCTTTGGAAAATACGGGGGTGAAGCAGGAAGCACGGCAATTACTTCGTTCAGCAATTCCTTCGTATGAATGTTTTCAAGAGCACTAACAGGGAAAATTCGAGCTTCGGGTAAAATGGCTTGCCAGTGTGAAAAAGCTTCATTGGCGCCTTCATTTCCAGCAAGGTCATATTTATTCAATACAACAAAAATGGGAATTTTCACTTTGGTTAACTTCTCAAGCGTAGCCGCATGAAAAGGAGTGTTATCTGACAAGTCAATAACAAGTAGGATCAGATCTGCATCGGTCAAAGCTGACCCTACGGCTTTCATCATTCCCTCATGTAATTTGTATTTCGGATCAAGAACACCGGGGGTATCGGAATAAACAATTTGGTAATCGTCTCCATTGAGAATTCCCATAATTCGATGTCGTGTGGTTTGTGCCTTGGGAGTAACAATACTTAGCTTCTCTCCTAGCAAAGCGTTCATGAGTGTTGATTTTCCTGCATTTGGATTACCGATGAGGTTAACAAAACCCGCTTTGTGAATTGGCAAATTCTCTAATTCTTTTTTTTCTTCTTGCATATCTCGAACAAAATTAGCTATATTTGCACTCCCAAACGGGATTTTATATTGCGGGGTGGAGCAGTTGGTAGCTCGTTGGGCTCATAACCCAAAGGCCACAGGTTCGAGTCCTGTCCCCGCTACTAAGAAAAGCCAGTCGATTGACTGGCTTTTTTATTGGATGAAACTGAATCAAGCTTTGCGTGAATGAAGGTTAAGACAATAAAAAAGGAAGAACGCGCAGCGGTCTTAGCTTTTCTTAGTAAAGCCCCACCCAGAGGTCCATCCGAAATGAAATGAAGGATAGTCCTGTCCCCGCTACAAGGAAAACCCGAGTCATTTGGCTCGGTTTTTTTTATGCCGTTAACTCTAGACAAATATTTTGATAATTCCGAAAGATTAAAATTCCTAAAAGTATTTCAGGTTGAAAAGTTTCAGGAATTTCACTAACTTTGTTATATGGAATCAATTGTTCGGAAACGATATTTAGAAAAACTGTCAGTTCTAAAAGATAAGAATTTCATCAAGGTAGCAACGGGCGTTAGAAGATGTGGGAAATCAACTTTAATGATCCAATTTCAAGATTTATTGCGAAGTGAGCATACCGATGTTTCCATTTTGGCAATCAACATGGATATGCCTGAGTTTCGTTTTTTGGCAGAGAAAAACTGGAAAGAAATTTATGATTATGTTACCAGTAATATCGATCCTAAAAAAACAAATTATGTTTTTATCGATGAAGTTCAGAACGTTCCGGAATTTGAAAAACTGTTGGATGGCTTATTTGTTCATCCTAAAATAGATTTATATGTCACGGGGTCCAATGCTTTTTTACTCTCAAGCGAATTGGCAACATTGTTAACAGGTAGAGCGTTTGAAATAAATGTATTGCCTTTTTCTTTTGCTGAATACCTAGAATTTACGAAACAAGAGACGAATCCAGACCGTGCTTTTGCAGAATACATTCAAACAGGTGGTTTCCCTGAGGCGGTAAGATTAGCAGCAGAAGGAAATTTTTTCGCGACTGAATATTTGCAAACAGTTTATAGAAATATCTTCGAGAATGACATTTCTAAGAGACATACCATTTATGGAGAAGAGTCTTATCAAGAAGTTGTGAACTTTCTGATAGATTCTGTTGGATCTACTGTATCAGCAGGAAACATAGCCAAGGTGTTAACGGCGAATAAGAAGAAAATTGATAATAAAACTGTCTCCAAATACATCGATACATTGGTTGAGTCGTACCTTTTCTATAAAGTAAATCGCTATGATGTCAAAGGAAAACAACATTTAATTACCCAAGAAAAATATTATTTGGTTGATTTAGGTTTTCGAACGGCTTTGCTTGGAAAAGAACTTACAAGTGATGCAGGTCACCTGTTAGAAAATATTATTTATTTGGAACTCATCCGCCGTAATAACCAAGTTTGGATTGGAAAAGTCAACAATTTAGAAGTTGATTTTATTGTTCGCAACAAAGATGGACTTACGCAATACATTCAAGTATCACAAACAGTTAAAGATAAAGTAACCTTGGAAAGGGAATTAAAACCTCTTAATGCCATTTCAGATCATTTTGAAAAATTATTAATAACAATGGACTATGATACTGGAACATTTAATGGAATTAAAAAAATAAATGCAATTGACTGGCTCCTCAATAATTGAAAGCAATCCACTTCTTTGAAATACCCTAATAAAGTGCCAAATTCAAGTTCTTGAATTTGTTTCAATCCCTCCAATATCTGGATTGATCTTGATAGTTCTGAGATATCGTCATGGTTCGATAATTCGATACTCCTCTCTACTAAGAAAAGCCAGTCGATTGACTGGCTTTTTGCATTTCTAGAAGTGTTGAAAGTTTACTTTGAGAGGTGACTTTGTAAACAGTTCCTTGTGTTCACTTTAAGTTGTAATTTTGATTAAAGTTGACCTGTGGCAATGAAATTGAATATCCTTTTTTTTCTCAGCACCATTCATCTGTTGACACCATGTAATGGACAAATTTCTATGCATTCCAAAAACCCTGATCAATTTATAAAAGGTGACACCGTTAAAGAACTTGGTGAAAGCATAATGGTTGTTTATCAAGACAGAAAGAATGTTTATTGGTTTGGAAGTTGGGAAACAGGTGTTTATAAATACGATGGAACTGACTTAGTAAATTATACAACAAAACACGGATTGCTTAGCAACAGAATTGATGAAATAAAAGAAGATGAATTTGGTAATATTTATTTTGGAAAAACAACAAATCAAAAAAAACATTTATCTTTGAATTATTAACTAAATACTCTCTTAGGAAAAGTCCACTTTAGTTTGAAGACATACAATTTTTAAAATAAACTTTGAAATCATGAAAAAAATATTTTTAACCTTTTTTGCTGTAGGTTCATTTGCAGCAATTTCAATTGCACAACTTCCAAATCCAGGTTTTGAAACTTGGACAAGTATGGGTACTTACGAAAATCCTGATGGTTGGGCAACATTAAACGATTATACAACTGCAGCTTCAGTCTATACAGCTACTAAAGGAACTCCTGGAAGCCCGGGTGCCTCTTATTTGAAACTTACTTCTAAAACGGTTGGTCTTTCAGTTGTTAATGGAATAGCTGTTAGTGGCGTAATTGATCCAGTTACACAACAAGCTGTTTCAGGATTTGCATTTAGTCAACAACCTGCAAGTTTCAACGGGAAGTGGCAACACATGATCTATGGAACAAGTCAAGGATCTATTAATGTTACATTAACGCGTTGGGATGCTGGGACAAATTCACGTGTAGTTGTTGCAAACGCAAACAAAACATTAACAGGTATGGCAATGAGTTGGTCAAACTTCTCAATACCTTTTGTTTATTCAGATGGACAAGCTCCTGATTCTTGTATTATTGTAATGAAAGCGAGTGGAGCAAACCCAACTCAAAATGATTATTTATGGGTGGATAATTTGTCTTTTGTTGGGAACGTCGTAGGAATAAATGAAATAATTTCTCCATTTGCCGAAATGAGTATTTATCCAAATCCTGCTGATGACCATGTTGTTCTGAATTTAAACTCACTTGTTGAAGATAAATTGAATCTTGAAGTATATACTTTAGCAGGTGCACTGATGTTATCACAAAAGATTGAGGTGATAAGTGGTCAAAATTCAATTCCAATTGATTTATCAGAATTACGTTCTGGAAATTATCTGATTAGCGTCGGAAATGAAGAAGCAAAGTCGGTTCTTTCAATAACTATTCGTTAATCAAGTAAATTAATTATGAAATCGATTGTTCTTTCAATCGCTCTGTTGCTGCTGGCATTTTTTCCAGTAGCACAGACCTTATTGGTTGTTCCTGACACTTTAGTTGGGCCAAATATTTCTCTAGAAATGCACAAAGATAGTGTGCAATTCTTTCCAGGACAGATATCTTATACATACGCTTATAATCAATATTCTTATCTCGGGCCAACACTAATTTTTGAGCAAGGTGAGCCAATGAATATAACAGTAACCAATAGTATTGAAGACACTACAACTGTCCACTGGCATGGTATTCATCTACCTTCTCAATGGGATGGTGGGCCACACACGGAGATTATGCCCGGTGACATATGGAATCCTCAATTTACGGTAATGGATAAGGCTTCAACTTATTGGTATCACCCTCATCTTCACATGAAAACAGCTTCGCAAGCAATAAAAGGAGCTGCAGGCTTTATCATTGTAAGAGATCCAAATGAAGCTTCATTAAATCTACCTCGAGAATATGGTGTTGATGACTACCCTATTGTTATTCAATGTCAGGAATATGATTCTAACAATCAAGCAATGCCATTGGGAATGCAGGATAGTACTATCCTTGTAAATGGAGCAAGAGCTAACTACGGTGGGAACTCTGTTTATGGTAATTTTCCGGCACAAATGGTACGTATGCGTTTACTGAATGCTTCAGGAGAAAGGTCTTTCAATTTTGGATTCAGTGGTAATATGAATTTTTATCAAATTGCTTCTGATGGTGGATTGTTAAACGAACCATTTGATACCACACGATTACGACTCGCACCTGGTGAACGCGCTGAAATTGTTTTGGATCTTACAGGTTTACAAGGTCAAAATTTATATTTGATGAGTTATGCTTCTGAACTTCCAATGGGAGTACAAGGTGGGCCAACTATGCCAATGCCCCCGGGTTCAACACCTATGGATAGCCCATTAAACGGAATTGATTTTAATATCATGCAAATCAATGTTGTGGCACAAACAGCAAATGCAGTAACGACCCTTCCGTCAATTCTTGAAAACAATGTTCCTTATGATGAATTCACTGCTGATATTACAAGAACAGTAAGATTTACAGCAGATAGTGCTATGGTGATGGATGGTCCATTTTATTTTAATGATAGTACGTTCAATATGGATCGCATTGATTTTGTAATTCCAATTAACAATACCGAAATCTGGAAGCTCGTAAACGAAACAATGGTAGCTCATCCTTTCCATATTCATGATGTACAATTCTACATTCTTGATCGTAATGACGGAACTCTTCCTCACAGAGGTGAAAGAGGCAGAAAGGATGTTGTATTTATACCTACTGGAGACTCTGTTCGATTCATTACGAAGTTTGAAGATTTTACTGATACAATAATTCCTTTCATGTACCATTGTCACATTTTGATGCATGAAGATGACGGAATGATGGGCCAGTTCATAGTTGTTCCTCCCGGATTTGTTGGAGTCAATGAAAACATGAAACTATCTGAAAAATTAGTAGTCTATCCGAATCCAGTTGAAAATGGATTAAATTTTAATATGCCTGAGGGCATTGAAGAATATGATTTGCGAATAACTGATGCTTCAGGTAGGGTTTTATTGTCAAAAAATGGTAATACTATGGAGCAACTAGATGTTACAATGTTGAAATCAGGCAGCTATTATTTGATTGTCAGAGCAAATGACAAATTTTACACAGCTAATTTTACAAAATTATGAGAACTAAATTATTGATAATCATACTATTAAGCTTCGCGTTGCTTTCAATGATGAGTTGTGGTTCTAAGATTGAAAATGCCAAAACCGAAACAGTAAAAGTTTATGGGAATTGCGGTATGTGTGAGAAAACAATTGAAGCTGCCGCCAACGAAAAGAAAAAAGTGGAAGCAGATTGGAATCAAGACACAAAAATGTTAACTGTAACCTATGATCAAAAAGCGACCAATCTTGATGAAGTATTGAAGAAAATTGCTGCAGCAGGTTATGATTCAGACAAATTCAGATCAACTGACGAAAAATACAAACAACTTCATGGTTGTTGTCAATATGACCGACCGAATATATAAGGTAATTCACTAAAAATATTTAATTTTTTATTTACAATTTAATTTTTTAGCTATGAAAAAAGTTTTGATAATTTTTACTGCATTTCTTCTAATAACAGCAACCTCTTCTTCTTGTTCCGGAGGAGTGTAATACTCCCCTTTTGTTGGACCAAAAGGTTGT
>JBEIKF010000082.1:0-6967 GCA_040379905.1 Crocinitomicaceae bacterium | reverse complement strand
GTATGTAATCAATTCGTGGGGATGTTGAGCTACCGCTGGATCCAAATTATTTTGAATCATCAACATAATTGCTTTAGCTTGCATCGAATTTCCTGGATACTCCTCGATTGGCCTTGCGAACATCTCGTAATCTGGACGATAACGATACATATAAATTCGACCAAACGTTACTAATTCTTCTGCAAAATCCTTGGATAATTCCTCGTGTAGTATTTCGGGGAAATAACGGAGTGCATTTTGAATAGCTAATTTCTTTTCCTCACGAGATAAAATATCTTTGCGTTTTGGTGCGTGGTTTACGCTTGAATCGTATTCTCGACGAGGTGGAATCTCAGATGGAACACCTTGTTTAATATCTTTTTGAAACTCATTAAGCGTCATATTTGCCAGTTTAATAATAGCAAATGTAGAGACTTTAATATTTCAAATGAACAAAACCATGTAACTTTACATCTTCACCACCAAGAAATCTCGCTTCTATTTTGTAGAAATATACACCTTCTTCTACTAACGTTCCACCTTGAGTTTTCCCATCCCAAAAACCTGCAGGATCTGAATACTCATAAATAAGATTCCCCCATCTATTCGTAATTACACAATTGAAAGATTCTAGGCCACTATAATTTACAAAAAACGTATTGTTTCCTGCTTGAGAAGAAAGTAAAACTATGTTTGGAGCTGTAATTTCACAAACTTTATTTCCAATTGTTGCCGTATCAGAATAGGAATAACAAATGTTGGAGATCGTTGCTATGTAATTACCTGGTTGATTTACAATGCGTATGGAATCTGTACTACCATCTTCCCATGTCATTGTGTACGGAGGATTATAACCTGCTTGCAAAGGCCCTGAATTAACTGTTAACGGATTAAGTTCAAAACTCGAATTTTGACAAATTACAGTATCTAAAACTTGCACATAAATATAAGGAGGGAATTCAATCCTTCCGGTATCGGTATAATTACATTGATTGTCTGTAAAGAGAACCTCATAAATACCAGGTGTTGATGTGGCTATTATTGGGTTGTTACTCGTAGCATTGGAAAAAACGATTGCTGTATCTGCTGCCGACCATACTCCGCCGTTAAATGCAGATGTTCCTGAAACTTGAAAGTATTGATTACACGCTAATGTATCTTCAAATATGTTGGCAAGAGGCAAAACAACAAATGCAACAGTTGTGTCATAAGGGCATCCAAAATTATCGATCACATTGAACGTATAACTATAAATTCCAGTTTGATTCGGTTGTACGATAAGTAAGGTATCATTTTGTCCAGAAATAATGGTTGGATCCAAGGACCACCAACTTGTATCCGCCTCAGTTTGATAACTTCCTAAACCAGGGAAAAAAGATGCATCGAAAAATAGACCCCATTCGAAAATATATCCATCATCAATTCCAAGATTATCTTGAACGTGTATGGTCCAAACTCCGTTAATTGGACAACCTGTGAAACTTCCAAAAGCCGTTTCTGGCTGATATGTATCACTAGGATTAATAGAGTTCCCTGCAGATAATGGTGGTTGACTCGCTACAGCGACTGTATTTGTTAGATTTTGAGTCATTGATCCATTTATTGTATTGAAAACAGAACTAAAACAATATTCCCAGCCCTCACCTGGTCCACCACCACCGGAGTCATCTATTGGATGACCTAAAAAAGTACCGCCACCACTATTTCCTCCGGGAATTTGTCCAGGACTATACGAATTAACAAGTGGAACGATTTGTCCAGAAGGACACTCCAACCAAATTTCTAAATCTCCTAAGTATGAGTGCTCCATGGTAATACAAACTTGATTCAAGTCTTGATCATTCGAAATTACGGCGCCATCAGGAAAACCTGAAATATTGATTGGTGCAGTATATTGTTGACCTGAACCATCAGGCAGATAGGTTAAACCAGCAAAATTACCACCTAACTCGAAGGTACCAGGTGGAATAGTAACTCCAACAGTATCTTGCGTTGTTACACCACCTACGAGTTCCGTATTTAAACCCAAACAAACCGAATCCTCAAGAGGCCCAGTACCGGCGAAACTCGGCAATAAGGAAACCCGAACTTTACATCTGACACGTTCACTTAAAGGAAACTGATCTGTTATTTTAACATCTACCAAATAACCTGAACGTGCAGGAGGGGTGAACCAAATTGAATCGTTTTGAGGGTAGGTTCCACCATCCGTAATTTCCCAATCAAAATCTATGTTCGTGTTAACATTCTGAGAATAACCATATCCCGTTGTTTCCAATGAATGGGGAAAAATAGGCTTTGCAACGAACAAGATACTGTCTCCAAAACAAACATCAACAAATCCAGTATCTAGTGGATTTAATGCATTAGGTCCTGTGCCATTAACGTATGCCTCTATGTGTCCCTCGAAAGGCTGATATTGATTACCACATTGCACATTAGCAAGCCATCCAGTGCCTTCTGTCGTCCCATTAGAAATAAAAACGACGGTCAAACAACCCGAGGGATTATTCCAAGACGCTTGATAGGCGAATCCTGTTGGATCCGTAACAGAATTATGAATTCCCAAAAGTGGCGCACTCGTGTTTGGCCCATCATACACATAAATGAAATCGGAACCATCAACATTAAATTCAAAGCCAGCATTTATAGCAAAAGTTAGTGTAACTTTAGTTCCCAAAGTTAAATCCGGACAAAATACTGTTGTATCATTAAAGTTCGGAGGATAAATTCCTGTTGAACCTCCTGGGTCAAAGAAATTTGTGCCTGTTATACCAAACGTATTGCAGTTTATTGGATTGGACTGTGGGAATCCAACATCTCCCATTGTCACATTCTGTGAGAATGAACCCCATGTAACTAGAACTAAAAATATATTTAAAATTGCCTTCATTTCTTATTTATTCTTGTTTTTAATTCGTTTTGCAATACATACTTAGATTTCACAACCAACATTTTATCGGTTCCAACAATGTTGAAGTATTGATTTTGATTTTCGATGCGCAACCCTATGTCTGTGAATTTTTTAATTTCAGAAGTAACATTAAGTTCTTTTATTTCGGAAGATGCCTTTGCTGGTAAAGGGGTAACATAAACACCATTAGTTAGGGCGTAATCCAACAAAATCAAGTCGTCAGAGTTCATTTTCTTTAACTCAGATTTGCTATAACTTTTTTCAAGATCCACATTATATTTCTGAGAAAAAACAGCAAATGAGGAACAAAATATAAAAGTTGAAAAGAAGATTTTTTTCATAAAACAATACATAATATTCGTTGACTTTAACACTCGTTGAAAAGTTGCACCAATTGTTAAAACATTTAAATAAATGCCTAAGATAATAAAACTTAGCTTTGTTTCGAATATTTAATCCCACAAAATGAACAATCTGGAATTACAGAAAATTGCCTCTCAAGTGCGAAGAGACATCGTTAGAATGGTTGCCGCTGTCAATTCAGGTCACCCAGGCGGATCTTTGGGCTGTGCCGATTTTTTAACATTTCTGTATTTTGAATGGATGAATTTCAATGCTCAAGAATTCAACATGGATGGGAAAAATGAAGATTTGTTTTTTCTTTCAAATGGGCATATTTCACCCGTTTGGTATAGTGTTTTATCACGGGCTGGCTTTTTTCCAGTTAACGAATTGGCTACGTTTAGAAAACTGTCTTCTCGACTTCAAGGACACCCTTCTACGGATAAAAAATTACCTGGTGTTCGGATGGCTTCTGGCTCACTTGGACAAGGATTATCTGTTGGCGTTGGAGCTGCTCAAGTTAAAAAATTAAATAGCGATAAATCAATTGTTTACACGCTTCACGGAGATGGTGAGTTACAAGAAGGCCAAATTTGGGAAGCGGCCATGTATGCCGCTGCAAATAAGGTTGACAATATCATCGCCGCGATCGATTACAATGGACGTCAAATTGATGGTGATGTGGATGATGTTCTTTCATTAGGCAACCTCGAATTAAAATGGCAAGCTTTTGGATGGGAAGTTTTTCACATGAATGGTCACGATTTTGAAAATATGCGTTCTACATTAACCGAAGCTAAAAATGCAACTGGAAATGGGAAGCCGATTGTGATCATAATGACAACTGAAATGGGACAAGGAGTTGATTACATGATGGGAACGCACAAATGGCATGGATCGGCGCCTAATGCAGATCAATTGGAATCGGCTCTTAACCAATTAGAAGAAACACTGGGAGACTATTAGTGAAGAACCTTTTTCTCATATTATTTTTCTTTTCTTTAGGGCTAGTATTTAGTCAGAAAACAACTCGTATACTTTTCATTCTCGATGCGTCCAACTCCATGAATTTGGATTGGGATAAACAAACACGAATGGATGCGGCCAAGGATATTTTGATTCAATCTGTTGAGAAATTAAGAGGTATTCCAAATTTGGAAATTGCACTGCGCGTTTATGGCCATCAATCAGAGGTAACAAATACCTACCAAGACTGTGCTGACACCAAATTAGAAGTTCCTTTCGCTGTGAATACCGTTGATGCCATTCAAGCAAAAGTCCGAAGCATAAAAGCAAAGGGTGCAACACCAATCGCTCGTTCACTAGAAGCATCTGCTGGTGATTTTCCAGATACGTTAGCGAGGAATTTCATCATTTTAATTACCGATGGACTTGAATCCTGTGACAACGACCCCTGTTTAATCGCAAAGAAGTTAAAAGATAAAGGCGTAAAAGTAACTCCGTTTGTTATCGGTTTAGGAATGGATTTGTCCTACCTTGAAAAATTCAAATGCATCGGCTCATATTCGGATGCAGAAAGCAAGGATGCATTCAAAGTCGTATTGAGTAATGTGATTTCAAAAGCACTTTTGAATACGACAGCACAAATTAATTTGAACGATATTTCTAAAAAACCAACTGAAACCGATGTAACTGTATTTCTTTATGAAGCAGGGACTCAAAATTTGAAATATACATTAACACATACCTTAAATCGTTATGGCAATCCGGATACATTGATTTTAGATCCAAATCTGAAATATGACATTGTTGTGAATACCTTGCCAAAAATTGAAAAGAAAAACATATCGCTGCAGAAATACACCCACAACGTTATTCAAATCGATGCAGCGCAAGGATTTATGAAATTGATTTCAACTAAAAACGTCAATAATCCAAACTTTAGCATGCGTGTGATGCAAAAAGACAAAACACAAACCTTGAATTCGCAGCCTTTCAATTCGACACAAAAATATTTGGTTGGTACGTATGATTTGGAGATTTTCACTTTGCCTCGAACCTATCAGCGGATTGAAGTTACCCAAAGCAAAACCACAAATGTTGACATAATTCCCTCAGGTTGCTTCTCATACACCGCACCAAAAGGTTTAGTCGGGCAGATTTTCGTCGACAAAGGAAACAATACATTTGAATGGGTTTGTAATTTAGAATCCGGATTGAAAGAAGGGAAATGGTATTTACAGCCTGGGACTTACAAAATTGTTTACCGAGAAAAGGATCAAAAATCTACGGCCTACACAAAGGAAAAAAGCTTTAAAATTGAATCGAATCGAACACTGAATTTAAATTTATAAAAATGGAAATAGAAGTACTTGGAAATAAAGACACGCGATCAGGATTTGGAGAAGGATTAGCCGAGTTGGGAAGAAGTAACCCAAATGTGGTGGCCCTTTGTGCAGATTTGATTGGATCCTTAAAAATGGATGCGTTCAAAAACGAAAACCCGGATCGTTTTTTTCAAGTTGGAATTGCAGAAGCCAATATGATTGGTTTGGCAGCTGGAATGACCATCGGAGGAAAAATCCCATTTACAGGTACGTTCGCCAATTTCTCAACGGGACGAGTTTACGATCAAATTCGTCAGTCGGTGGCTTATTCCCAGAAAAACGTAAAGATTTGTGCTTCCCACGCTGGATTGACTTTAGGGGAAGACGGTGCTACTCATCAGATTTTGGAAGACATCGGTATGATGCGCATGTTGCCAAATATGACCGTAATCGTTCCTGCGGATTTCAATCAAACCAAACAAGCAACGATTGCGATTGCGGATCACCTCGGTCCTGTTTACCTTCGTTTCGGAAGACCAGTCATGCCTATTTTCGTGAAGCCAGATGCTAAATTCGTAATTGGAAAAGCGGATGTTTTAAACGAAGGAACAGATGTTACTATCATCGCGTGTGGGCACTTGGTTTGGAAATCGATTGAAGCGGTTAAACTCCTAGCCGAACAAGGAATTTCTGCTGAATTAATCAATATGCACACAATCAAACCATTGGATGAAGAAGCGATTTTAAAGTCTGTTTCTAAAACAAAATGCGTTGTTACTGCTGAAGAACACATGATGCACGGCGGATTGGGTGATGCGGTAGCTCAGGTTTTAGCAAGAAAATTGCCAACTCCTCACGAATATGTCGCTGTAAATGACTCATTTGGTGAAAGTGGAACACCCATGGAGTTAATGGCAAAGTATGGAATTGATACAATAAATGTGGTTGAAGCGGTGAAAAAAGTGATTGGGAGAAAGGGGTGATATTGGATTGCAGGTTAATTTTGATATTTCAAAAATACAATCAACCTCATTTGTTTTTTACTTGTTCGATTCTAAACGCAAGTATCTTTTTTATTAATTCAACGGGAATTTCCTGATTCAACGGGATTTGAAAAGCTCCTTTCGAACTCTTGTAGTTTTTCAATTCTTCTCTAAAATGTATTATGGGTTTTGAAGTTGGATAAATACCAATGTGGTTTTTATAAGCTGCAAAATAAATCAAGTTTTCCTTCCAATGAAAAGCAGGCATTTTGTAGCTAATTTTTTCTATTGCCTCTGGCGCAGCTTTGAGTATGACGTTTCGAAGTTCTGTCAATTTTTCTTGGATATCATTCGGAAATTGTTGGATGTATTGATCAATGGTTTCCATATCAAAAAGGTGGCGGGCAATTAATACTTAATTTTTCTTTGCTTAACGGGTGCGTAAATTCAATCTGAGCAGC
>JBEIKF010000081.1:0-6987 GCA_040379905.1 Crocinitomicaceae bacterium | reverse complement strand
TGCCTTATTCGCGGTTTGTTTTATATCTTATCAACTGATATCAGAAAATATTAGACCCTATTATAATAGTGATAACTTGATAATCAACTATTTTCTTGGAGTTGCACCCAATTTTTTTCCTGCAATCGGAATTCCTGCTCTGTTTTTGATTTTAATTCCTCAACTTCGACGAACGAATAAATGGTTAAACAAAAAAGTGCATTTAACAGCAAACATTATTTCAATAACCGGCCTTATTTCTTGGGAATTGATACAATTAAATTCAACAAAATTGCTCTTTGACTGGAATGATATTGTTTGGACTTTAATTGGTGCTCTTGTTTTCCAACTAATCTGGATTTTGACACCAGAAAGATTCAAAATAATTAAAAACTAGTTCAATCATCGGAAATCCACAAAACATTAAGGAATTTGAAATTAGTTTTTAGTTTCCCTACTTTCTTCTTTTTCAAATCACTATCTTCGCGTCAAATTTCCGGAGAACATGAGTGATGCCATTAAACACGAATGTGGGATTGCCCTATTGAGGCTAAAAAAACCCATGCAATTCTATGTCGATAAATATGGTTCTGCGCTCTACGGAATAAACAAACTTCACCTTTTGATGGAGAAGCAACACAACCGCGGACAAGATGGTGCCGGTGTTGCGAATATCAAATTTGACATGGCTCCGGGTGAGCGGTATATTTCTCGTGTTCGTTCAATCGCTAAAAGTCCAATTCAAGATATTTTTGATCAGATAAATGGTCGATTCCAACAAATTGCTGAAGAAGACAAATCAAAACTAAACGATATTGAATACCTGAAAAGAAATGCAGGGTTCACAGGAGAACTTTTCTTAGGTCACCTTCGCTATGGAACTTTTGGCAGAAATTCAATTGAAAGTTGTCATCCCTTTTTACGTCAAAATAACTGGATTACAAGAAATCTGGTCGTTGCAGGGAATTTTAATCTGACGAATGTCGATGAACTTTTTAGTGTCCTTGTCAACATAGGTCAGCATCCAAAAGAAAAATCAGATACGGTTACTGTTTTGGAGAAAATCGGACATTTCTTGGACGTAGAAAACGATGAATTGTACCGTCAATACAAAACGTTAGGTTACAGCAATCCTGAAATTTACGCTCGAATCGCAGATCAATTGAATTTATCTAAAATTCTTAAAAAAGCATCAGAAGATTGGGATGGTGGCTATGCGATGGCCGGACTTTTAGGACACGGAGATGCTTTTGTTTTGAGAGACCCAAGCGGAATTCGCCCGGCTTTTTGGTATGAAGACGATGAAATTTGTGTGGTTGCATCGGAACGCCCTGTTATTCAAACGGCTTTCAATTTAAAGGTTGAGCAAATAAAAGAACTTCAACCTGGGCACGCACTGATTATCAAAAAGAATGGGATTGTTTCAGAGGAAATGATTAACGTTCCAAAAGACCCCAAAAAATGTTCGTTTGAGCGCATTTATTTTTCTCGTGGATCAGATGCAGACATATATAAAGAGCGAAAAGCACTCGGTCGTTTGATTGTTCCTCAGGTTTTAAAAACAGTCAATTACGACTTTGACAATTCCGTATTTTCTTTTATTCCAAATACCGCGGAGGTTTCATTTTATGGATTAATCAAAGGACTCGAAGAACATTTGAATTTGGAAAAAATCAAACAAATTCAAGCACTGGGAAATAATCCAAACGAAGAACAAATTGCTGAAATTATTCACCGAAGAGCTCGAATAGAGAAAATCGCTATCAAGGATGCCAAACTGCGAACCTTCATTACACAGGATGATTCTCGAGATGATCTGGTCGCTCACGTCTATGACATCACTTACGGAAGCGTGCGCGCTGGAACAGATAACTTAATCGTTATTGACGATAGCATCGTTCGTGGAACAACTTTACGTCAAAGCATTTTGAAAATTCTGGATCGTTTGAATCCGAAGAAAATTGTGGTTGTTTCATCCGCTCCTCAAATTCGATTTCCTGATTGCTACGGGATTGACATGGCAAAAATGGGGGATTTCATCGCGTTTGAAGCAGCCATTCAGCTTTTGAAAGATCGAAAAATGGATCAAGTAATCCAAGATGTATACAAACAATGCTTAAAGCAATTGGATTTACCGAAGGAACAAGTCCGGAATTTCGTTAAAGGGATTTACGAGCCATTCACCGATAAAGAAATATCAAAGAAAATCGCTGAATTGTTAACGCCACAAAATATTCAAGCCGAAGTGGAAATTATTTTCCAAACCGTTGATAACCTTCATAAAGCTTGTCCAAATAACCTTGGTGATTGGTATTTCACGGGAGACTACCCTACTCCAGGAGGAAATAAAGTGGTCAATAAAGCGTTTGTAAATTGGATGGAAAAGAGAAACGAACGAGCTTATTAGTTCAAGAGATTTTTCACTTTTTGATTTTCTAAAATTTTCTCTGAAGCTCCTCGCTGACTTTCTACAAATTCAATTGTTTTTTCTGAAATCGAATTTAATTCTGATTCAATTTCATTCAATTTTATCTTGAATACTTGATAACTTCCAATTTCAAATCCTATTCCTCGGTTCATAAATTCATTTGCTTCTGGAAATTTTGCGTGTTTAGGGCCAAAAAAGACAGGAAGTCCAAATACCGCTGGCTCTAGAATATTATGTAAACTCCCTGAAAAGCCCCCACCCACAAATGCAACTTTCCCATAGGAATAGGCCGTTGAAAGATGTCCAATCGTATCCAAAATTAAAACTTGTTGATTCGTAAAATCATTCTCAAACGAAGTAAATCGAACAGCATTTTCCCCAAATTTTTGTTGAAGTGATTGAATATTTGTTTCAGATACAATGTGAGGTGCCAAAATCACTTTTTGCGACTTATTTTCAGTTAAAAAAGAGAATAGAACTTGTTCCTCTGTGGACCAACTGCTCCCGAATATTAATGCTTTTTCGGCACTTAAAAATCGATCAAAAATTCCAAAATCAAGATTATTTTTAGTCTGTTCAAACAAAATTTTGTTTTCCAAAACCCGATCGAAACGCGTGTCTCCTATGATATGATAATTTTTGATGCCTATTTTTTCGAGTAATTCACCAGTTTCCTTATTTTGAGTAAAGAAATAATCCACATTTTTCAGGGCTTTTCGAAATAACCCTCCATACCATTTGAAATAAATTTGGTTCGGTCGAAGGGTAGTTGCAACCGAAAAAACTGGAATTCGTTGATTTTTTGCTTCATTCAGAAAATTGGGCCAAAATTCATATTTAACGAAAAAACCGATTTTTGGATTGAGTTGGCGGAGAAAATCCATTGCATTGGATCGCGTGTCAAAAGGCAAATAAAGTGCAAAGTCAACAGGATTATTTCGTTTTTGATAATTCATATAGCCAGACGGCGAGAAAAAAGTAACAACGATTTGACATGAAGGATTTTTAAATTTTATTAAATTCATTAAAGGCAACCCCTGATCGAATTCGCCTAAAGAAGCGCAATGAAACCAAATTACTGGTCTATCATTCGGGATTTTATTTATTTCCGAACTCCAATTTTTACGACCATCCAAACCTACTCTTAGCTTCGGATTGAAAAGAGCAATTAATCTTAAAATCGGAAGAGAAATAATAAGCAGATTATTATAAAAAAACAACATCATTCGAAGTAATAATCTTTAGGCATACGACGATAAAATGGAATATACCACCCGACGCGAAAACCATATTGAATATCCAATCTTGTTTTAGTTGATACAGAAACATCGGGCTGATCAAAAAAGATGGTTCTACGATTTTTAGTTAGGCCTTCTTGGATGTAAAAACCTCCATAAAAATTCCATGCACCCGAATTAGCAAGAAACGAATAACCTAAAAATTGATGAAAATTAATCCCTGTTGTCAAGCGATCATAGCCTTTTTTGTAATCCAATTCAAGCGTTGGAACAACTTGGTCATTAGTTTCAATTCGAAGTCGATGCAATAAATACCCCGCTCCAACATGAAAAAGAATCCCGGAATTTGAATTAGGACTCAAAACCGGAAAAAGTTTACCAAAAGAAAAATTTGTGTTTACACCCCGAGGATACACAAGCACCATAGCAATATCGCCATTTATATCCGTAATATTGCCGTTTTCATCAACTAACTGATCAAAAAGCCCAGTCATCCTCGTTTGATTACCAAACATAAAATTTCCATCAAAACTCATATACCAATTCTTCGCGGTCTTATATCCTGCAGAAATTCCTACGTGATTCATATAACCATATCTTTCCGCCAAATCACCTGCCGTGAAATTTCCACCATAATGAACACCAATTAATGGTGTAGCAATTGAAGAGTCACGCACGTTTCGTTGAGCAAGAAACAATTGAGTTGCGGAAAAAATTAAGAATGTTAAAAGTGAAAACAACTTCATAAATCCAAAGGTAAAATCTATTTTTAAATGAATCGATTTATTAAAAACAGTTTTAAACGAATCTTTATTGCAGCATTTCCCCTTTTTTCAAAGAAATTCACATAATCAAACGGATGAATTTCCGTAACTTTGCTTTTCTAAATTTCAGTAAATGAAGAAAATTCAGATGGTAGACTTAGTGTCTCAATATGAGAAAATTAAGCCTGCAATTGATTCAGCTATACTTGACGTAATTCAAAACGCCCAATTTATAAATGGTCCAGAGGTCGTTGCTTTTCAAGATGAACTACAACAATACTTGGATGTAAAACACGTAATACCTTGTGCAAACGGAACGGATGCACTTCAGATTGCAATGATGGCTTTGGACTTAAGTCCTGGTGATGAAGTAATTACTCCATCGTTTACCTATATTGCAACTACAGAGGTTATCGCATTGCTGGGTTTGAAACCCGTATTTGTAGAGGTCAATAAAGAGACATTTTGTGTGGATGCGGAGTCGATTGAAAAAGCAATTACTCCAAAAACGAAAGCCATTGTGCCAGTTCATTTGTATGGTCAAGCGGCCGACATGAATGCAATCATGGCAATATCTAAAAAGCATAATTTGTTTGTAATCGAAGATAATGCGCAAGCAATCGGTTCAGATTATCACTTAACAGATGGATCGGTTGTAAAAACTGGTACGATAGGAGACATCGGCTGCACTTCTTTCTTTCCTTCAAAAAACTTAGGATGCTATGGTGATGGTGGGGCGATTTTTACAAACAATGATGAATTGGCGGTAAAAATGAGAATGATTGCAAATCATGGACAAAGTAAAAAATACTATCACGATGTTGTGGGATGCAATTCGAGATTAGACAATATCCAAGCCGCAGTTTTGAGAATTAAGTTGAGGCAATTGGACAACTACATTGATGCTCGGAGAAACGTGGCGGATTATTATGATGGATTTTTCGGGCCTTTAGAAGGCGTTCAAATTCCATTTAGATCACATGATTCCAAACATGTTTTTCATCAATATACATTGATTTTGGATGGACATAATCGAGATGGATTGAATGAATATTTAGCATCAAAGGAAGTGCCATCAATGATTTATTACCCAGTTCCGGCTCATCGTCAGAAAATGTTTTCCTCATTTGGAAGTGCAGACACAAATTTACCGACAACTGATTGGTTGACTGAACGAGTTATTTCTTTACCAATTCACACGGAAATGCAAGAAGAACAGCTTGAATACATTACACATACTGTTGCAGAATTTTTAGGTATACAAAACGCTTAATTATGAAAAGAATAGCAGTTGTTGGAACCGGATATGTTGGACTCGTAACAGGTACTTGTTTTGCAGAAACAGGCAATATGGTAACTTGCATAGATATCGACGAACGCAAAGTCGAAAAAATGAAGCAAGGAATAATTCCAATTTATGAACCCGACTTGGATATACTTTTTGAACGAAATATCAAGGCGAATCGATTGACTTTTACTACCTCTTTGGAGCATGGAATAAAGGATGCTGAAATTATATTTCTTGCACTTCCAACCCCACCGGGTGAAGATGGCTCTGCTGATTTATCTTATATTTTGGGAGTTGCAGACCAACTTGGTAAGTTAATGCAAGATTATAAAGTAATAGTAGATAAAAGCACTGTTCCTGTTGGCACAGCTGAAAAAGTAAGAATTGCCATTGCTGCTAATTCAAAAACTGAATTTGCTGTTGTTTCGAATCCTGAATTTTTGAGAGAGGGATTTGCTGTGAATGACTTTATGAAGCCGGATCGAGTAGTTATCGGAACTAGTGATGATCGCGCAAAAAAAATAATGGAAAGTCTTTACAGGCCTTTCGTACGGCAAGGAAACCCGATTTACTTCATGGACGAAAAATCTGCAGAATTGACCAAATACGCTGCAAATTCTTTCCTCGCAACAAAAATCACCTTCATGAATGAAATCGCTAATTTCTGTGAATTAGTGGGTGCCGATGTAGATAAAGTTCGCATTGGAATTGGCTCAGATAATCGGATTGGTAAACGATTTTTATTTCCAGGAATTGGTTATGGTGGTTCGTGCTTCCCAAAAGATGTTCAAGCTCTTGTAAAATCAGGAAAAGAAAACAGCTTCGACTTTCAAATATTGAATGCTGTAATGAAAGTTAACGAGGAACAGAAAACAGTTTTATTTCCAAAGATGAAAAACTTTTTCCGAGGCAATTTAAAGGGAAAGAAAATTGCAATATGGGGGCTTGCATTCAAACCTGACACGGATGACATTCGAGAAGCACCAGCTCTTTATATGATTGAAAATCTTCTTCATGAAGGAGCCGAAATATCTGCATTTGATCCGGAAGCAATGGATAATTTTAACTCAATTATTGGGGACAAGATAAATTATGCTGAAAACGAATATTCAGCGCTCCAAGATGCTGATGCCTTGCTGATTTGCACGGAATGGGGGATTTTCAGAAATCCGGATTTCAACCGAATTAAAACTTTGATGAATGACGCTGTCATTTTCGATGGTCGAAACTTATTTGAAATGGATGAAATGAGTGAGAGAGGCTTTTACTATTCGAGTATCGGTAGAAACT
>JBEIKF010000080.1:0-7001 GCA_040379905.1 Crocinitomicaceae bacterium | reverse complement strand
ATGTTCAGCAGGAAGATCTAACCGATGATGGTGAGATAATGGATGAGCAAATTTACGATGAAAACAACGAACAACTTGCCTTTCCAGAAGCGTCAGATGATCCGAATGTAAAAAATTACTACGAACTTCGAGACAGTGTACAACAAGCAATTCAGCTCGAACAGCTTGATGTTATTCTTCACGAATTAATTGAAAAAAAAGAAAATCTTACCATTTCCGACCTTCGTTTTGGTGAACAAATTCAACATGATTCAGAGGGGATATTTTATATGGATAATTCGCGGAATTTAGAGAAAGCAAATGGACTTTGGTATTTTCAAACAATTCTTCCAACCCTATATCAGGATATCCAAGAATTATATACTGGTAATGTTATTCTTGGTGATATGTTCTTAAGAGATAATTCAGTCGAATTTGTTTTGGATGCGAGATACGGCGAAAAGTTAGGTTCAATCTACGAACAGATGAACGACTCGCGTTTTGATAAAAATGTATTGAAATATATTCCTGAAAGCAGCACCGGCTATTTCACCTACAATATTAATTTACGTAAGGCATACGAAAAAGCATATGACGTTGTCATGCCGATATTAATGGATGAAAAGAATGCTCAAATAGCAATGAATGTTTTGACCATTGAATTGTTAAATGAATACATAAACAAAGATGCACTTTTCGGCACTTATAAAGGCAGTATGTTTGGATACTTCAATGGCATAAAAAAAATAAAAACGAAAAAAATTGAATTTTTCTACAACGAAGAAACTTTTGAATATGGCGAGCGCGAGGCTGAAGCAGAAGAAGAAATGCCAATATTTACTATTGGAATTTCCATCGATAGAGATGATATTCCTGAAAAAATAATGAAGCACCTCGGACGGCTTACCTCCAAAATCAAAAATATGGGTGACTATTGGCGAATGGACAACGCGATTCTTGATGCCGCTCCTATCTATTTAATAAACAAAAACGGATTACTAATCTTGACAAATGATGAAGACCTAGCAGTTAATCATTCCAACGGATATGGAAAAGAAAAATTAGCTAAAGTTAATGTTAAGAAAGCACAGAAAAGTGGATTTATGTATGGAGCGGTTGATATTTCAGAAACATTAAATCGCTTTCCAACAGATATATTAAATCCAAGACAAAACGAAATGATTCAATCATTAAAGGGTAAATCAGGTAAGCTTGAACTAACTTCTAGTGAAACGACTAAAAGTCATACTTCATTCAACATCACCTATGCTTATGAAGGAAAAGAATCATCCGCAAAACACTTGCTTGATCTGATAAACACCATTTACGTCGTATCAAAATAATTCGTTTTGGCTAAAAAGGTTTTCACAATAATCATTTTAGCTCTTTCACTTGCCGGGTTTCTCTATTTAAGACCTTATTTTTTCAAGAAAGAAGCTACACCAAGATTAATAGATCGTTTACCCTCAGCTGAATTTTTAGGAAAGGCCAATATCCTTGAACTGGCCAGAGAAACTAGTGGCATGATGTTTTACAACAAAGTTCCATATCGTGATTTTACTTCCTATGAATTTATACTAAGCCAATCTAAAATGTATGGTGTAGACCTTCAAAAACCAGCCTATTTTTTTGGTAATGAAGATGGAAACTGGGGCGCAATCCTTCACGTATCGGATAGTTCAAAAACGTCAAATGGAATCGATCGAATCAAAAATTTCGTTTCCATACGTGACAGTATAATATACGATACAAAGATTTGGCACATACCTAAACAGAAAGCTTATCTTCATTATGGAAAAAACTATTTATTGGTTTATATTGGTTCTAATTTCAAGAAGATTCTAAATCAAGTATTGAATTCCAAAGTATACGAACAGCGAAATGAATGGAAAAAATTCTTAAGCATTAAAGAATTCAAAAATGATCATTTAGTCATTTATTCAAATTGGAAAAAACTTAATCAATTCGGGATAGAAACTGCATTATTCGCACATGATAGTGATTCGATTAGCTTTAATTTGAAAAGCTACATGAAAAAGAAAAATCCATTTTATATTAAAAAAAAATCGGCGGGAATTGCCTTTGCAAGTATCACAAATTCAAATAAATCAGTCGAGATTCATCTTGATATTGAAAAATTAAGAAAACACCCAGAAGATTCACTTTATTATTCAATCGTGCGAATTGGAAGAAAATTTGGATTTCCAATAACTGAATTTTTAAACGCTTGGAATGGAGACTTGTGCTTTGCAGAAGGAGGTGCACAAAAAATGATAGAGAAATATGTTACCACGGAATTAGATGAAGAATTTAATGTTACAGAAGTAGAAAAAACGAGGGAAGTTGAGGTTCCAGGTTATTCCTTGTTAATTTCAACTAATGATAAGGGGTATGTTTTTGTAAATCGACTTTTTCAAAAAGGTTACCTCAGACAGGATGGGGAAAAATTCAGAGTTTTGTTTTCTCCACCCCTAAATTTCATTCAAACACCTGAATTCATTTCACTTTATTCTGGGACATTAACGCCAAAATTAATTTTAGGCGAGCAGAATAGAGTCATTTGGACGAATCAACAAACAAGGTATTCGTTTCAAATTGATTCATTAAACAATAATGAAGTTTTTGGAAGTATGCAGATTCCTGTCGCCCGTTTGTTTAAAAGAAACAAAATCAACTAGGTTGGTTTGCGAATTCAAATTCTTCTGAATTTGAGGCAATGTAATTCAATATACTCAAAATTTCATCTAAATCAGAACTGGTCACTAACTTAGTTCTAAAGTCCTTGAAATGAGCAATTCCTTTGAAGTAATTCGTGTAATGACGTTTCATCTCATTTATGCCGACAGTATTGCCTTTCCATTTGACACTCATTTCCAAATGGTCTTTTGCGGCCTCAACACGTTGGATTATTCCAGGAGCTGGTAAATGTTCTCCTGTTTTGATAAAGTGTTTAATCTCATTAAAAATCCATGGATAACCTATACTCGCCCGTCCAATCATCACACCATCCACTCCGTAGCGATTCTTGTATTCAACGGCTTTTTCTGGTGAGTCAATATCTCCATTACCAAAAATAGGAATGCGCATGCGTGAATTGTTCTTAACCGCTCCGATCAAGGTCCAATCTGCATCGCCTTTGTACATCTGCTTGCGGGTCCGACCATGAATGGATAATGCCTCAATTCCAATATCTTGGAGACGTTCTGCTACTTCGACAATGTTTTTTGTATCGTCATCCCATCCTAATCTTGTTTTAACGGTAACAGGTAAACTCGTCGATTTCACGACCTCAGTGGTCATTCTTACCATTTTTGGAATATCTTGTAAAATTCCTGCACCAGCTCCTTTGCATGCTACCTTTTTGACAGGACAACCATAATTAATATCAAGTAAATCAGGATTCGTACGATCAATAATTTGCGCAGCCTGCTTCATGCTTTCGATTTCTGAACCAAATATTTGAATTCCAATTGGACGCTCATATTCAAAAATATCTAGTTTCTGAACACTTTTTGCGGCATCACGAATCAAACCCTCGGATGAAATAAATTCCGTATACATTAAATCTACTCCATGTTTTTTACATAAAGCCCGAAATGGCGGATCAGAAACATCCTCCATTGGAGCTAAAAGCAAGGGAAATTCTCCCAATTCTATATCACGAATTTTTACCATTACTTTTTAAAGAAATCAGGACGTTCGGACTCAATTACTTTTAAATAATTTTTCAATTCCTGTTCGTTGGCTGATTTTAAGACCATCAGCATGTCATCCGATTCAACAACGATGTAATCTTTCAATCCATCTAATAAAACCAATTTATTTTTAGGAACATTCACAAGACAATTCTCTGAATTAAAAGTAAAGACATTGTTTCCTATTATTGAATTCGTGTTCTCATCCTTCTTTAAATGTTCTGTCAAACTTCCCCAAGTTCCCAAGTCACTCCAATCAAAATCAGAAAGTACGACAGAAACATTTTTAGCATGTTCCATCACTGCAAAATCAATCGAAATATCCTCACAACGATCAAAAGCATCGTAGATAAAAGATTCTTCTTCCTTTGTGCCGTATTTACTCGAATCAGATGCAAACAATTGAAATAAATTAGGTTGAAAGCTCTCTAGCGACTGAAGAATAACATCAGCTCTCCAAACAAAAATTCCCGCATTCCAATAAAAATTTCCTGCTGAAACAAATGATTTCGCTGTTTCCAAATTCGGTTTTTCACGAAATTGAATCACCTCTGTTGCTTGACCTTTAGAAACATTTGCATTTTTGTCGAATTCGATGTAACCATATCCAGTATCCGGTCTGGTAGGCGCAAGACCAAGGGTCACCAAATGCTTTTTTTCGTTTGCGACGTCTATAGCAGTTCCAATAATTTCATTAAAACGCGTTTCATTAACAATTAAGTGATCTGAAGGAGTGATAATTAAAGTCGCGTCCGGATTTGATTTATAAATTTTTGATGCAGCAAAAGCAATACACGGTGCCGTATTTTTTCGCATTGGTTCGCAAAGGACTTGCTCAGTGTTTAGTTCAGGTAATTGTTCAAGAACCAATTCACGGTATGAAGTATTTGTTAAAATAAAAATCTGTTCAGTTGGAACTGTTTTTTGTAAACGTTCAAAAGTTAGTCTTAAAAGCGATTTACCAATTCCCAAAACATCCAAAAATTGTTTCGGATTTTGAGGTGTTGACATGGGCCAAAATCGACTACCGACTCCGCCTGCCATTATTAATCCATAATTGTTATTCTTCATAGGGTTTTATTAATTGAACCGTTGCTAAAGCATGAATTAGGTATTGCTTTCCACTCTTTAATTCCTTGCAAAGGTAACGACTTCTTCTAAGTAATCCTTTTTCAAAAGCTCGCCCATTAAGCGAAAAATGAGAAGCAACTGGAATTTCTTCTAGTGACGTCTGATCAGAAGGCTTATCGTATTTTTTCAAAACGCGAGATAAATTTAAATCAGAGCACGAGGACGCCTTCGTATTTGTAAACGTATTCCAAAGCACTTTTTCAATATCATTAGGCAGTTGCTTACTTAACAAAACGGGTTCAAGCAACGCTCGAAAAGCATTTTTCCATTCCATTCCATGAGGGGCTACTCGAATACCATATTGTCGAAAAGTATTTAAGTGAGCTAATTCATGCAACGTAGTAATTAAGAAAGCAAACTTGTTCAAATTTCCATTGACAGTAATTATCGGTTTTTCTCCTTCCGACCTCACGCGGAAATCCCCTAGTTTTGTTGAACGACCTGGAACAATTTTGAATATAACTTTCGCGTTTAAAATTAATTCAACCAAATATTCAACAAAAAAATCAGGAGCAAATCGTGATAGCGTATGATAAAATTGTTGCTTTTTGTCTGTCATGTTCACTACAAAAATAGAAAACTAAATCCTTTAAATGCCTGCTCATTTTTAAATAATACTTAAATTAGCCCTGTGAAAATCATACAAAACATAGGAAAATATTGCCTAATGCTAACGGTGGTTTTCACACGTCCAAGAAAATGGAACCTATTTTTCAAACGACTTTTTGATGAAATAAATAGCATTGGCATTAACTCGCTTCCGATTGTGGCCTTGATGTCAACTTTTATTGGAGGAGTTATCTCTTTGCAAACGGCCTCTAACATGTCAAGTCCTCTGCTTCCTGACTACACTGTTGGATACATTACACAATCGAGCACTATTTTAGAATTTTCACCCACGATTATTTCTCTAATTCTTGCTGGGAAAGTCGGTTCCAATATTGCCTCAGAAATAGGAACAATGCGCGTTACTGAGCAAATCGACGCTTTGGAAATAATGGGAGTTAACTCATTAAATTTTTTAGTTCTCCCGAAGATAATGGCCGCTATTCTTTATTTCCCAGTTCTAGTTATTTTCTCAATGGCTTTGAGTATGATAGGTGGATGGTTAGCTTTAGTACTTTCAGATCTCAGTACCACAGAGACATATCTATTGGGTTTACGTGCATTTTTTGAGCCTTCCAATATCAATTATGCCTTAACTAAAACGATAGTATTTGGCTTTCTAATAGTATCTGTTGCGTCATTTTATGGATATTATGTCAAAGGAGGCTCCTTAGATGTAGGAAAGGCTTCAACTCAAGCTGTAGTGAGCAGTAGTGTTTGCATTTTAATAGCAAATTTCCTTTTAACCCAAATGATTTTACTTTAATGATTGAGGTAAAGAATTTAAATAAGTCGTTTGCTGAAAATCAAGTTCTAACGGATATC
This sequence comes from Crocinitomicaceae bacterium, assembly GCA_040379905.1. Taxonomy (GTDB): domain Bacteria; phylum Bacteroidota; class Bacteroidia; order Flavobacteriales_D; family Crocinitomicaceae; genus UBA952. The sequence continues at coordinate 765 of JBEIKF010000080.1, read as the reverse complement.
AATACTTCCTTTGAAAAAGGAAAAGTAAACCTCATCATCGGGCAATCGGGACACGGGAAATCGGTGCTTGCTAAATGCATGGTTGGTCTGCACGAAGTTGATACAGGAGAAGTACTCTATGACGGTCGTGATTTCACTAAAATGGATCGGGTTCAACGAAGCGAAATTCGTCAAGAAATAGGAATGCTTTTTCAAGGATCCGCTCTATTTGATTCAATGACGGTGGAGGAAAATATCATGTTCCCGCTTTCGATGTTTACCAAAATGACGAAAGGTGAAATGTTGAATCGGGTTAATTTTTGCTTGGAACGCGTAAATCTTTCTGGAAAAAATAAATTGTTACCCGATGAGTGCAGCGGTGGGATGCAAAAACGAATCGGAATCGCCCGAGCTATCGCGATGAATCCCAAATATCTTTATTGTGATGAACCAAATTCGGGCCTTGATCCGAAAACATCCATTTTAATAGATGCATTGATAAAAGATATCACCAAAGAATATCAGATGACGACCATCGTAATTACCCACGATATGAATAGTGTAATTGAAATTGGTGACAACATTATTTTCGTTTATCAAGGTAAAAAATGGTGGCAAGGGGATCGAAAATCAATAATTACGACTGACAATCCCGAAATTATGGGATTTGTTTTCGCTTCGGAATTCATGAAAGAAATTAGAAGCTCAATGCGCGAAAAAAGAAGCTAATTTATTTGTTTTTCAAAAATTACGTTTATCTTTGCAGCCCAATTTCGACAATATCAT
>JBEIKF010000079.1:0-7007 GCA_040379905.1 Crocinitomicaceae bacterium | reverse complement strand
ATTTGTGTTTGAAATTTGGGAAAAAAGCTCCATCTATTTCTGTTCCGCGTTGGTTAACATTACTTGTTGCTTTCATCTCTGAAACAATTAGTAGAGTTACCGGAAGAAAATCTGGAATTTCAATTGAAACAGCTTATTCCGCATATAAATCAATTGAATACGATAATTCCAAACTTAAAAATGCTATCGAAATTGAATATCACACATTAGAGGAAACCATTGATAATGCGATTGCATTCAAACATTTTGATTCATAGCTTGTTTTTTTTGAAATGAAAAAAAGAGATATTATTCTTTCTGGAATTCTGATCGTTTTTTATACTGTGGGTATCGTTGGTACTCACATTTCTGCATTCAAGGATTCATTTTTTGGCCTTTCTTATTTCAATCTCCTTCTATCGTTCGTTATCCTGATTTTAGCACGAAATAACAAGAATAAAGCTTTTTTGGGATTCCTCGGATTTGCTTTTTTCATAGGAATGTTAGTTGAATGGATTGGAGTACATACGGGATTATTGTTTGGGGATTATTATTATGGTAAAAACCTTGGATTCAAAGTTTTTGAAGTTCCCTTAGTAATTGGACTAAATTGGGCTATGCTCACTGTTGTTTCGTCTTCTGTTGTTAGTAAAATAAATACGAATGGTCTCATAAAAATTATACTCAGTGCGCTCGTAATGACCCTTTTTGATGTGCTGATGGAGCCTGTTGCAATAAGATCTGATTTTTGGTTATGGAAAGATGGTGTAATTCCTTTTTATAATTATGTTTGTTGGTTTCTAATATCGTTAATTTTACAAGCGATATACTTTCGTTTCAACTTGGTGGAATCGAACAAAGTACATAATTTATTGTTACTTTGTATGACAAAATTTTTCGTTAGTTTAATTTTATTTTAACTATGTATTGGTGGGGACCTTTTGTTTTGATTTTAGCTTTTTTTGGAATGGAATTCATGGCCTGGGCGACACACAAGTTTTTGATGCACGGAAATATGTGGTATTTTCACAAGGACCATCATCAAGTTGAAGAAGGATTCTTTGAGAAAAACGATGTATTCTTTTTGATTTACGCGATACCATCTTGGTTGTGTATCATGTTGGGAATGATGTATCAATACTATGTTCCTGTTTGGATTGGATTCGGAATTGCAACTTATGGTTTTGCCTATTTTTTAGTTCACGACGTGTATATCCATCGAAGATTCAAGTGGTTGCGCGACATCGATCATCCGTATTTTTATGCCATCAGAAAGGCACACAAAGTTCATCACAAAAACACTGGTAAAGAACACGGTGAGTGCTTTGGAATGTTAATCGTTCCACCCAAATTTTACCGTGAAGCCAAGAAATCCTATCAAAGTAAATACAATCAGTGATGAGCATTTATGGTTGGGTTATCCTACTTTCAATTGTTGGCCCATTTACTTTAAGTTTTGATAAAAAAGTAAATTTTATTAGCTATTGGAAGCCGTTGCTAATTTCAATTATTTGTGTAGGAATTCCTTTTTTAATTTGGGATGAACTTTTCACACAACTAGAAGTTTGGGGATTCAATCCGAAGTATTTATTTGGAATATTTCTGGGTCATTTACCCTTGGAAGAAGTGTTGTTTTTCTTAGTCGTTCCCTATTGCTGTGTCTTCGTACACGAAGTTTTGAAGGCATACTTTCCGAACGTTAAACTGGATGTTACAGCGAAGATTTTCGGAATAGTAATGTTGGTTTTATCAATAGTTTTGGTCATTTTGAATCCAACAAATTATTACACGCTATCCGCTTGCTCATTAACTGCGATATACATTTCAATAGCCCTTATTAGAAAAATCAATTGGTTTCCATCGTTTGCATTTACTTATTTGGTCTGTTTAATTCCTTTTTTAATTGTCAATGGAATATTAACAGGAAGCGTGACTACCGAACCGATTGTTTGGTATTCAGAAAAGCACATCATTGGATTTCGAATATTGACAATTCCGTTTGAAGATCTGTTTTACAACTTTAGTTTACTTTTTCCGATTATTTGGATTTTTGAAAAACTCAAAGTAAAGTTCCGCAAGAACTGAAATAATTTCATTTTAAAATTTTGTTGAACGAAAATTATCGTTAAATTTGTCACCCCAATAAACGATTTGGGATTTTAAATTGAAAGATTAAGCGAGAATAGCTCAGTTGGTAGAGCACGACCTTGCCAAGGTCGGGGTCGCGGGTTCGAATCCCGTTTCTCGCTCGCCAAACCACAAAAGTTCGCAAGAACGATTGTAGCCCGACAGTCCGGTCGGGAATTGCTCGAGTGGTGGAATTGGTAGACACGCCGGACTTAAAATCCTGTGGGCATCTGCCCGTGCGGGTTCAAGTCCCGCCTCGAGTACAAAAAAAATCCCCTCAAGTTTTGAGGGGATTTTTTTATTGGTCTAATTTAAACCGTTAATCTGATTCTCTCTAAAAATTCGTCTTTACAATTCTGTGAAGAGTGGATTGCTTTTCTGAATTATAAATCTTCAACAAGTATAACCCATCTGAAAAATCCGTCAAGTCAATCTCAACATGATTACTTTCAATCATTTTATCCATAATCAGTTTTCCATTCATATCCGTTAATTGAAATGATTTCAAATTGAATTTATTGGTAACGACTGTAATTAATCCATTTGTAGGATTCGGAGTTATAACAATGGTCTGCGTATTCAAAGCATCCAATCCTTGAACTTCAATTTGAATACATTGCGAAGTGTCTGAACCACAATTGTTAGATGCTATGGTAGCAAATGAACCAGTGGAGTTTGGTATAAAAGTTATTCCTGTTTCTCCGGGAATTAAACTGTTTGTAGAACAATCCAACCAACTGAATGAAAGTGCATTTTGTGAAGACGCAGTCAATGTTCCAGCATTATTAACGAGTAAAGTATTAGTTGGACCATAATTTATCGTCAATTCCAATGTCGCCGTAGAATCACATCCGCTTTGAGCTGTTCCATTGTAGGTATATATCCCACTTTGGGTGTAAACTTGTCCATTCCATGCATAACTATCACAAGCAATCTGTTGAATTGTTGGGCCTGTTATGGAATTGTTTATTGTGAGGTTTAAATGAATTATTGAATCACATCCCGCAGAAGTTTGTATTGTATCTGAATAAAGTCCTGATTGTGAATAAGTTTGACCTTGCCATTGATATGTGTTACAAGCTGTTGCTTGCTGAGTAGCGCCATTTATTGGGCCTAATATGGTTAAATTCAAATAGAGAACTGAATCACAAGATAAAGACGAAGGCACTGTTTGGACATATGTCCCGCTCTGTGTATATGTCTGTCCATTCCATGTATAGCTTCCACATGCACTCGAAGTTAATGTTGAAGTAGGTGCATTATTGATAACAAGACTTCCGTTTGTATTTGATGTTCCGTCCCAAGCTCCTCCATTAAATCCTCCGAAATAATAAGGACATCCTTGACCCAAGGAATACCGAAACGTGTAATAATATGTTCCCGCAGGAAGCAGTTGACCAATTGTTGCAATATATTCATCATTATTCCCAACTTGAACGTTAAACGTTGCATTACTCCAAGCCGTAGAAGGCCACGTTGAAGGATCTGAATTGGCAGAATGAATACCAACCTGTGCAATAACTCCAGCAGCAGGTCCTGCGCCATTAGTCAATCCATCTATATATAGTTGACCATAAACTGTATGCGATTGACCAAGACACATATCACCCGAATTCGGCCATTGTAAATTTGCCCAACCTATGGTTGATGTATTTATTGTAACGATATCTGAACCCGCACAATTAAAAGCGTCAGTCACCGTTAATGTATAGGAATTTGAAGAATTTACTTGAAAAGCCGTGCCATTTTGAACACCATTGTTCCACGAATAACTATAAGGAGCAGTTCCAGCAGTCGCAGATCCAGTTAGCGTGGCATTTCCACCTGAACAAACCGTAAAATCGGTGCCTGCATTTGCTACTGGATTAGAATTTATGGTAATTGCTTGTGTTGTAAAGCAACCTTGGTTATCCGTATAAGTAATATTTGTATTTCCTCCTGTATTGCCTGTTATAAAGCCAGAAGCAGAAATACTGCCAACTACTAAATTAGATGACGACCATGGACTACTGACAGATGGTGTTCCACTTCCCGTTAACTGCAGAGAACTGCCTTCACAAAGACTATTACCACCAGAAATTGTTGGATTGGGATTTACGGTAACCAACAGTTGAGTAGTAGTTGCACATTGACCAGTGGTCGGAGTAAATGTATAATCAGTTGTTTGCGTATTATTTATTGCTGGCGACCATGTGCCTTGAATATTATTCGTAGATGAGGCTGGCAATTGAATCAATCCTCCTGAACAAACCGCAGCTATTGGATTAAACAAAGGTGTAGTTGGATTTGTAACATTAACACTAATTGTGGCAGAACAACCTAAATTACTTGTATAGGTGATTGTTGTAGACCCGAAACTCAAAGCGCTCACTAATCCTGAATTCGATACGGATGCAATAGATGAATTACTTGATACCCAAGCATTACTCGAAGCAGGTGTTCCAGAACCTATTAGCTGAGAAGTTGTATTTGGACAAAGTACTGTATTTCCGGTAATTGTTGGGATAGGGTTCACAGTAATCGTAAAAGATTGGGGAGAACCCAAGCAATTCCCTAAGATTGGAGTTACGATTATAGTACTTGAAATTGGAATTGATAATGTACTTGTTGCAGTGAACGAATTTATGTTTCCGGTTCCAGAGGAAGCTAAGCCTATGTTTGTATTGGAATTTGTCCAGTTGTAAAAAGCTCCAGGTGTTCCTGTAAAATTAATTGTATTTGTTACTGAACCATTACAAACTGATTGATTACTAATTGCTGTTAAAGATGGAATCGGATTCACTGTGTATGTGAATGTTTGAGCACTACCTATGCAACCTGCAAATATTGGAGTTACAGTAACAGTTGCTGTTGTGGGAAAAGATGATGAATTCACAGCAATAAACGGGGGAATAGATCCGGATCCAGCAGCAGTTAGACCAATGCTTGGATTATCATTAGTCCAATTAAATGTTGATCCCGCAGTTCCTGTGAAAGTAACAGCTGTTGTTGTTGATCCCGCACAAAAAGACTGATTCGCAACGGAATTTACAACTGGAAGTGGGTTAACAGTTACCACAACCTGATCTGTATTGCTACAGCCGTTTGCATCTGTTCCTGAAACAGTGTAAGTAGTTGTTGAAGATGGACTCACTGTATAAGTTGCAGTTGATGGCCCACCTGTCCAAACGTATGTTGATCCACCCGTCGCATTGAGAATTGATGATGCTCCTTGACAAATCGTTACGTCTTGACCAGCATTAATCGTTGGTAAAGAATTTACAGTAACTGTTCCCGATCCATTTGCTGTTCCATTGTTTGTATAGGTAACGGAATAAGTAGTTGTTGCGCTTGGAATAACGGTAATGGACTGAGTGGTCTCTCCGTTACTCCACAAATAGGATCCTCCAGTCGTGGAAGGTGCTGCGGTAAGTGTGGTCGGTTGCCCCGCACAAATACTTGTGCTATTTACTGCAACTGTTGGCGGCGGAGGGGTTGTCAAACATGTAGTAAATGTTCCTGCAACATCGTAAGTAACATTCGTAAAAAGTCGCATTCGATAGGTCGTGTTTGGAGTAAGTCCTGTTATTACGGTTGGATTTGGAGTAGCAGTATTAAAATCACAATTCCCAGGATTTCCTCCTAATGAAAGTCCAGTTGCAAGAACACCACATGTATTAAAAAACTCGACTCCTACCCAACTTGCTGTTCCAAGATTTACAGTTAAATCAAGTGAAGTGAAACTCCCTGAATTAAAGGTATACCAAACATCGTTTATGATTCCGGGATCACAGCTCGGATCAGTGTATGGATCTTCCGTGGCACCTGCTGTTGTTCCAGAGACTAAATTACATGTTGAACTTGGCGTTAAGGTTGTTGCATTTGCACAAGTATTATTTGAGGGTGCGGGCGGGGGTGTTCCAGACTTTACACGAATAATTGAATTAAACGTATTGGTTAAGCAGGACCACTCAGACAAATGAATTCGAACTGTTCCAGTAAATGTTGCTGTCCAAGAAATATAAGATTGTGACCCACAAAAATCATCACTATACGCAAGTATAGCATTTGCATTGGTTGTTAGCGTTAACTCTGAATCATAGGTAACGTTCGAACCATTTGCCGCACAAGTTGAAAATTCATACAAGTTACCAGATACAACATTCACGACTGCATATTCCCCTGCCCAGGAATCAGCTGCAATATTGGACCATGTTGTAGTCGGGGTAATTGTACTTAAAGGGTATTGAGAAGCCCCAATACATCCTTGCGCATTGACGGAAACTAATCCAAAAAAGAAAAAATAAAACGTAAGCAAGTAATGGTATTTGGTCATAGCTTTTTAATTTTAGTGTGAAAGATATGATATTTTTTTTAAAAGGAAAAATATATTATCTCCTCAAAATCAATTTAAAGAACTACAACAAATCATTCGCTAAATTAGCCAACTCGGATCTTTCACCTTTCTCCAGTTTCACATTCGCAAATAGATGCTGACCTTTCAAACGATCGATTAAGTATGCCAGTCCATTTGAATTTTCATCCAAATAAGGCGTGTCAATTTGATGTACGTCACCTGTAAAGACAATTTTCGTATTCTCTCCGGCGCGCGTGATGATGGTTTTTACTTCGTGAGGTGTTAGGTTTTGAGCTTCATCAATGATAAACATGATGTTCGACAAACTTCTTCCACGTATGAATGCCAGCGGAGTAATAATAATCTTTCCTGATTCCTGCATTTCAAGGATTGCTTTGTGCTTTTTCTCATTCTCGCCAAATTGGGACTTGATAAACTTCAAATTATCCCACAACGGTTCCATATAAGGTCCGATTTTGTCGTTGGCATCTCCAGGTAAAAATCCGATGTCTTTGTTGGAAAGTGGAACAATCGGTCGGGCCAAAATTACTTGATCAAACTGCTT
>JBEIKF010000078.1:0-7022 GCA_040379905.1 Crocinitomicaceae bacterium | reverse complement strand
CCGATCGTTTGTTGGCTATGGAGGAATCCGCGACAATCGCTATGGCAAAAAAGAGCCGTGAATTAAAAGCGCAAGGAAAAGATATCATTTCACTATCTTTGGGTGAGCCTGATTTCTTTACACCTCAATTCATTAAAGATGCTGCCGTAGTAGCTTTGGAGCAGAATTACACAATGTATACGCCCGTTCCAGGATATGACGATTTACGAGAAAGTATCTCATTGAAATTCAAACGAGACAATGGATTGGATTATGCAAAAGATCAAATCGTTGTCTCAACTGGAGCGAAGCAATCAATCGCAAATGTTGTATTGAGTTTAATTAATCCGGGAGACGAAGTAATCATTCCTGCTCCATATTGGGTTTCCTATGTGGAAATCGTAAAAGTTGCTGAAGGAATTCCAGTCATCGTTCAAGCAGGTATTGAAAAGGATTTTAAAATTACCGGAGCGGAGTTAGAAGCAGCTATCACACCAAAGACAAAAATGCTGATTTTCTCTACTCCATGCAATCCAACAGGTTCAGTTTACACGAAGGATGAATTGAAAGATTTGGCGAATGTTTTAGTAAAATACCCCCAAGTAGTTGCTTTAAGTGATGAAATTTACGAGCACATTAATTTCATTGGTAAGCACGAAAGTTTAGCTCAATTCCCGGAAGTTTACAATCAAGTTGTGACAGTTAACGGAGTATCAAAAGCTTGGGCAATGACCGGGTGGAGACTTGGATACATCGGAGCGCCGAAAGAAATTGCTTCAGCTTGCGATAAAGTTCAAGGGCAATTTACATCGGCAACTTGTTCCATCGCGCAACGAGCAGCAATAGCCGCAATGAAAGCAGATCCAAGTGTGCTAAAAGAAATGATTGACGCTTTCAAGCGCAGAAGGCAATTGGTTTTGGATGCACTTGCTACGATGCCTGGAATCAAATCCAATCAACCGGGAGGTGCGTTTTATGTTTTCCCTGACTGTTCCTCATTTTTCGGGAAATCAATTAACGGTCGTCAAATCAATAATTCAGATGATCTTTGTATGTACCTGTTAGATGAAGCATTGGTGGCATTGGTCGGAGGAGAAGCGTTCGGCGCACCGAATTGCTTTCGCATTTCCTATGCTGCTTCTGAAGAAACGCTAACCAAAGCAATGAATCGAATTAAAGAAGCTCTCTCAAAATTATTATAAGTGGACTACAAAGAACTTTTTGATAAATTCAATGGTCTTCGGGTTCTAGTAATAGGAGACGTGATGATGGATGCATATGTTCTTGGAAAAGTAACGCGAATAAGTCCTGAAGCTCCGGTTCCAATCATCTCACTAGAAAACGAGGAAGAACGAATAGGGGGCGCTGGCAACGTAGCTTTAAATTTAGTTGCACTTGGAGCAAAGCCCATAATTGCTTCAGCAGTTGGAGCGGATGCGAACGGAGAAAAGCTTTCCAAATTACTTAAGTCAAATGATATTTCAATTGATGGAATAATTTTCAGTGAACAACGAAAAACCACCGTTAAGACAAGAGTTATCTCCAATAATCAACAACTTTTGCGTATCGACTCGGAGGATACATTTCCAATATCAAAATTGGAAGAAGAGCTATTAATTACTCGGATTGAAAACTTGATTGAATTAGGATTGGACGCAATCATTTTTGAGGATTACAATAAAGGGGTTTTGACAGAGGAATTAATTACACGAGTCATTGAATTAGCTCAAAAAAAGAACATCCCAACTGCCGTTGACCCGAAAAAAGAGAACTTTTTTGCTTACCGAAATGTTACTTTATTCAAACCCAATTTGAAAGAGTTAAAGGAAGGAATGAATATCAATTTTAATATTTCGACTAACAAAACTGATTTTGAAGAGGCTGTCATTTCTTTGGAAAGTAAAATCAACAACGAAATTTCATTCATTACACTTTCAGAACATGGTGTTTTTATTAAAAATTCAACAAATAAACATTATGCTAAAGCTCATTTGAGAACTATTGCTGATGTTTCAGGTGCCGGAGATACCGTAATTGCTGTTGCGACACTTTGTTTAGCTTCAAATTTAGAAATAGCGCAAATTGCTGAAATTTCCAACATTGCAGGTGGTTTAGTTTGTGAGAAATCGGGAGTAGTAAGTATTGATAAAAAGGAATTACTTCAAGAAGTAGAACAATTATTAGGATAAATGTCGCAGAAAATAGTTAAGCCATACAACACGAATCGCTCCAAGAAAGAGGAAGTTGCAGAGATGTTCAATAACATAGCTGTAAAATACGATTTTCTGAACCATTTTCTATCCTTGGGAATCGACCATATTTGGCGCTATAAAGCTATCAATGAATTGAAGGAAATTCAACCAAAACGAATTTTGGACCTTGCAACAGGAACAGGTGATTTTGCGATTGCAGCATTAAGATTAAAACCTGAACAAATAATCGGAATGGATATTTCCGCTGGAATGCTCGAGGTTGGAAAAACGAAAATGCTAAAGAAAAAATACAATCACATCATTGATATGCGATTGGGTGATTCGGAAAACCTACCGTTTGAAGACAATTATTTCGATGCATTGACAGTTGGATTTGGGGTTAGAAACTATGAGAATCTGGAAAAAGGATTAAGCGAAATGCTTCGTGTTGTTAGACCTGGAGGAAAATTGGTAATTCTTGAATTTTCAAAACCAAAGAAATTTCCAATTAAACAAGTCTTCACATTTTATTCGAAATATTTCATTCCATTTTTTGGAAAACGAATTTCCAAAGATGAAAAAGCATACGCATACTTACCTGAAAGCGTTGCCGCATTTCCTGAAGGAAAAGACTTCGAAGATGTTTTAAGAAAACTACAATATCAAAACGTGAAATCAAAACTTGTTTCAGGTGGAATTGCAACCATTTATTCGGGAACAAAATAAAGGTGCAACATTGATTGTGTTTTAGCGTTAATTAGAAAGATGAAAACCATATTTTTAATCGTTCAATTTCTTATTATTTTCGCCAGTTTTGGTCAGAAGTATAGGCAAGAGCGTTACAAAAATTTTGATAAGCGCTTGTTTCATTTTGGCTTTATGCTTGGTGTAAATTCATCTGATTTTTCAGTTTACCAAAAAAATGATGCTTATCAAGCTTATGGATTAGTTTCTTTGAGCAATAAAAGTCAACCTGGTGGACAATTGGGAATCCTTGCTACCATGAGACTTGGAACACCTATGTTGAGATTACGATTTATTCCTACACTATCATTTCAAGAACGTGTATTAAATTATAAAAGTTTAGACAGTATTAATTTTAGAAATGGCGTAGGAGAAGAACGAATCAATTCAACTAGTTTGGATTTTCCCTTAATGTTGCAATTTCGAACAAAACGTTACAATAATTTTACGGCTTATGCATTACTTGGCGGACAATACTCCATTGACCTTCAATCCCAAGAAAAAGCGTCACAAAGTTATATCGACCCATTTATTAAAATTAAAAAATATGATTTTCAAGGTCAAATTGGTGGAGGAGTGGAATTTTTCGCGCCTTATTTTAAATTTGGAATAGAGCTTAAGTACTCCCAAGGTTTTAGAAGTAGTTTCATTCAAGACTGGACACCCGTATCCAATCCAATAAATCAGCTTTACAACAAAGGCTGGTGGTTTTCAATTATTTTTGAAGGGTAATGCAAGAAGTTAGTTTTCAATGCTCTCCAGAAGAAGCGAAAAATGATACTATTTTAAGAATTCTGATTTTAAAAGAATTACTACTTCCCAAAGACACTAAGATTGATTGGAGATGGAAAAAACGTAGCATTGATGCGCGTAAGCGAGAGATAAAAATTAATTGCATCTTTGAAGTTGACATAAATAGTGAACTTGCTGAATACAAACTTGAATTTGAATTTAAATCAGTTAAAAATTCAGAACCCGTTCACATAATTGGTGCAGGACCTGCCGGACTTTTTGCTGCTATACGAGCCCTGGAATTAGGTTTAAAGCCAATCATTTTTGAACGTGGAAAAGATGTTCGCAGTCGTCGCCGAGATCTAGCAATTCTAAATAAGGCAGGGATTCTTAATCCAGAGTCCAATTATTGTTTTGGCGAAGGAGGAGCTGGAACCTATTCCGATGGAAAACTCTACACGCGATCCAAGAAACGTGGAGATGTCGATAAAGTATTAAAGCTACTTGTTTATTTTGGAGCAAAAAATGACATTCTTATTGATGCGCACCCACATGTTGGAACAAATAAACTTCCTCAAATAATTACAGCTATTCGAGAGAAAATCATTGCATGTGGTGGTGAAATTCATTTTGAAAAAAAACTCACTGATCTTCATTTGAAAGGAAATAATATTGAAGAAATTGAAATTAATAAGTCAGAAAAATACCCAGTTAAACGATTAATTCTTGCTACAGGTCATTCAGCTAGGGACATTTTCGAATTATTGCACCGAAAAAAAATTGAAATTCAAGCAAAACCTTTTGCACTTGGCGTTCGTGTAGAACACACGCAAGATTTGATTGATCAATTACAATATCATGGACGTTTAAACGATGAATTTCTCCCTCCAGCCTCTTATAGTTTAGTAACGCAAGTAGAGGACCGCGGTGTTTATTCGTTCTGTATGTGTCCAGGTGGAATTATTGCTCCTTGCGCTACAGCAGCAAATGAAGTTGTAACTAATGGTTGGTCACCCTCGAAACGTAATAATCCGTATTCAAATTCGGGAATCGTTGTGAGTATTTTTCCGGAAGACTTTAAAGGAAAAGAAAAAGATCCATTTGTTTGTCTTGATTTTCAAAAGGAAATAGAACAAAAATGCTGGGAAATTGCCGGAAAAAACCAAAAAGTTCCTGCTCAGCAACTCCTGGATTTTGTTAACGGCAAAAAGTCAATTGATTTTCCGAGATCGTCTTACCAACCTGGAATTGAAAGTGTGGAAATGAATCAAATCTTCCCAAAATTTATTACGAAACGACTTCGTCAAGCATTTAAGGATTTTGACAATAAAATGAAAGGTTTCTTAACCAACGATGCGGTTATACATGCGCCAGAATCACGTACTTCCTCCCCTATTTCCATTCCAAGACAGCAAGATACCAAGCAACACATTCGTATCACAAATCTATATCCTTGCGCTGAAGGTGCGGGATATGCCGGAGGAATTGTCTCTGCTGCGATTGACGGCATGAATATCATGGACTCAATAAATCTCCGATAGTTTTGTCATAAGGAGATTTTACCCTAATTTTATTTTTTATTTTGAACAAAACTTATAGAATTTATGAAACATTTCATAGTTTTTATTTTACTCCTTTTAAGCTTTAAATCGAATGCTCAGCTTGATACAACATTTTGGTTCGTTGCTCCGGAGGTCGCCCAAAATCACGGTGATAGACCGATTGTTTTTCGGTTTGCCACTTTAGCTAATCCTGCCACCATTACCGTTTCTCAGCCTGCAAACCCAACATTTCCTGTTCAAGTGATTAATCTTGCAGCAAATTCAGCTCAGACCCTAGATTTAACAACTTGGATTGATATTACCGAAAATAAGCCTGCAAATACGATATTAAATTTTGGATTTAAAATTACAGCCACAGCACAAATTACTGCTTACTATGAAGTTACTCCAACGTGCAATTGCAATCCTGATATTTTTTCATTAAAAGGAAAAAATTCACTTGGAACTGCATTTCTCACTCCATTTCAGAATTTTTTAAACAATGCATCTTATGCTCGATCTGGTTTTAACATAGTAGCTACAGAAGATAATACAACTATTACAATTGTTCCAAGTCAAAACATTGTTGGACACGCAGCTGGGATTCCTTTTACAATAACTTTAAATGAAGGACAGACCTATTGCGCGGAAGCATCGAGTACCGCTGCAAATCTTCATTTATCCGGTAGTTCAGTTGTTTCTAATAAAAAAATAGCTATTACATTACACGATGATACAGCCCAGGGAACGCCCTATGGTGGATGTGCTGATTTACAAGGCGATCAGTTGATTCCTATGTCGATTATCGGGATGGAATATATCGCTTTAAAAGGATACTTAAATGGGCCTGATAAAGTTTATATCCTTGGAACTTCTAATGGTACATCATTAACAATAGATGGTCTTAATGTGGGAACAATTAATTTAGGTCAGACATATGTTCACACACTGTCAAATCCATCTGCATACATCGTAGCTTCAGACTCCGTTTATGTTCTTCACCAATCTGGTTTCGGATGTGAAGTCGGAGAGGCAGTCTTACCACCATTAATATGCACAGGTTCGAACGTTGTTCCATTTACACGTTCCACGAATGAGTTTTTTGCCGTAAATATTCTAGTTCCTGCAGGAGGTGAAACTAACTTCACTTATAATGGTTTAGGTGGCGTTATCAACCCGGCCAATTTTAATTTTGTTCCAGGGACATCGAATGCTTGGATGTATGCCCAGTTAGACATGAGTGCAACAGTTCCAGTTCAACAAGGATCGAGAATTGAAAATAATACCGTTAAATTTCACATGGGCATTATTCATGGTGGAGCAAGTAGTGGCTGTAGATTTGGATATTTTAGTGATTTTGCATCTTTACGTTATGAAATTCAATCCGCTAATGATACTTATTGTGCTGGTGAAACGATCCAATTGACATCAATCGAACTACCTGGTGCAACATACACTTGGAATGGCCCAAATAATTTCAGTCAAGTTGGCTCAACCATCTCTATTTCGAATGCACAATTAGCAGATTCTGGGCTTTACATTGTTTCTGGGCAGTTACCTGATGCATGTGTTCTTCTGCCTGATACAATTCAAATTACAATTATAAACCAACCTTCAATCCCTGAGATTTTTCATGACGGACCTTGGTGTGCAAATGAAAGTGGGATGATTTGGCATAACATCCCGTCCATGCTCGGTTATCAATGGACAGATGAAAATGGAACAGTTTTAACTCAAAATGATACTTTATATTTTGCCTCTTTTTCAAATCAAACTTCCATTTCTGTTAACCTAACAGCAAATCTCAATTCATGTATATCTGGTAGTGCTAATG
>JBEIKF010000077.1:0-7039 GCA_040379905.1 Crocinitomicaceae bacterium | reverse complement strand
GCATCAAGTGGAAACGGGCCATCCATTAATCAAACACTTAATAATACTTCTAGCGTTAATCAGAATATTACCTATTACGTAAATGCTAGTTTGAATGGTTGTTCAAATTCGGATAGCTGTATTGTAACAATCAATCCGCCAAGTGAACCCGTTTTTACTCAAATGGGACCATTTTGTCTTGGGATAACCACAGCACCATCGTTGCCAAATCAATCGCTTAATGGTATTTCTGGAACGTGGAATCCAACGATTATTAATACCCAGCAGTTGGGAAATTTCACGTATGATTTTACACCAAATCCTGGTCAATGTGCCGACACAACTTCTTTGAACATTCAAGTTTCACTGAATCCTGGCGTTTCGTTTTCTGCCGATAATTTACTTGCTTGTTCCCCGTTGTTAGGAACATTAGTTACACAATCAATTCCCGGCGCAACCTATGAATGGCTTATTGATGGTCAAGCAGCAGGGAATACACCGACCATTAACTACAATTTATCGAATCCAGGTTGCTACGATGTAGCATTACAAGTGGATGTTAGTGGTTGTTCGGGGTCTTTAATTCTCTCAGATTATTTATGTGTAGAAGCAGATCCAGTAGCGGCATTTTCCTTTATTCCAGGTGAGTTTTCAGCGCCATCTGAAAATGTGCAATTTATAAATTCTACACTTGGTAACAATACGTATAGTTGGAATTACGGAGACGGAACTACAAGCGCTCAAATAGAAGAGATTCATAATTATAACAACACAACTCAAGGATTTTTTATAACATTAGTGGCTACATCACCAACAGGATGCACGGATTCATTAACTCAATTTATTGGTTATGAAGAGCAGCTTGTCTATTATGTTCCAAATACCTTCACGCCCGACCAAGATGAGCACAATCAAATGTGGAAGCCAATTTTCACAAGTGGATTTGATCCGTTTAATTATCATCTTATGATTTATAATCGGTGGGGTGAATTGATTTGGGAGTCATTCAACCATTCTATCGGTTGGGATGGAACTTATAATAAAATTATTCCAGTTCAAGCGGGTACCTATACTTGGGTAATTGATTTTCATCTAAAGAATAATGATGACAAGCAAAGCTTAACAGGAACGGTTAATGTTTTACGATAAATAGTTTCTTTTTAAAGAGTTCACCATAGTTCAAATTTTTTAAATTTGAATAAATAAAAAATTTGAATATGTTTAGATTAAATTTCTTTTTGATATTGAGTTTGTTATTAGGGATAAATGCTTATTCTCAAACTTCGAGTTATCATTATAATCAAGCCAAAGCTTTTAATGAATACATTGGAACAGGTGAGGGTAAATGGAGGTTTAAATCAGCCTCTACCTATCTTGAAAAGGATGTCACTTTCACACGTGTTTCGTTGAATAAAAAAGATATCCAAGGAAATGATTTGTTCCGGTATGACTTTATGTATGGGGAAACGTTGTGTAGTTTGGTTCCAATTAACACTATTTATCCGTTGGCTTATGTACTGATGAGAAAACAAGATAAGGAATTTTATGAAGGAATTAACAATAATAATTATGCTTACGTAGCGATTGGAAGTGGAATGATAGCATCTGTTAAATTTAGTGAACTCGAAAGTGGTATAGGTAGTGATGACAAGTATAAAAGAATTGCTTGTCTAGATGAAAGAATAGATGTTGATTTAAAAGACCAAAAAGGATACATTCAAAGTGGCACCTTTATTAAGGGGAAAGGCACTGGTAAACCCTATTCAAGTGCTCAAGAATTTTTTGAGGCTGAATCTCTGAATTATGAATTAGGAACAAGTACGAGCAATTTTGGAACAGAATACAAGGGTTTAGCAGATTATTATCAAAATTTAACCACATACATCAAAAACCAACTTAATTCAGCAAAAGAAAAAGGTCACAATGGCGCCTTTGACAAAATTGAAGAAGGAGAATATTATTACTATGGAAAGCCGTTTACTTGCAAAGAGTACCCTGAAGAAAATGATGCTCAGGTTCTACCCGGATTGGTAAAAATTAAAGTTGAAAGAGAAGGAAAAAAAGTCAATAGTTTACTAATTCAAAATTCATTTGATGATGAAAAATTTTATGATAAAGAGAAGTTTTATGTACGATGTCCATTAAATTCTCTTTTGAAAGACAATGGAAAAAGTCTTATTGTAATAGACGATAAAATTGTTGCTGTTCGCACTTATGGAAAAGCGTTTAATTCTATTGATGGGGTATTTTCAAAGCAGCCTTATGACATAGAGGCTATTAATTGGACCTTGGATTATGATAAAAAGTTTTGGTTAATTCAATCAACGAGTGAAAAGTATTTCTGTGAAACCGAACTTGAAACCGAATATTCAGTAGGTAAGGACAAACTTCACTTCAACGCCTTTATTCAAGAATTGTATAATATTTACAGTGGCTTGAAGAAGTAACGTTAGATTCCGGACTTACTTTTGTTTAGATCTTGCTTGACCGCCCAATCGATAAGAAATTAGGCATTTTCCCGTATAACCAAAATAAGTTCTTCTTGTCGGGGTTGATTCGTAAAAATAATGCCATGCATTATTTGAAATGTGTGCGCCATATTCCAATCCAAACTGGATTCCTGGGGTTAAATTTAGTTGAAAGCCAAAAGTAGATCCAATCTTGAAATAACCAGCATTACCTGAAGGAGTATAGGTTCCCAAGTAGTTATTGTAGTCGTAGTCTCGAGTTACTTTTCTCACTAACCCAAAACAAAGAGAAGGAGCAACGAACCAAGTGGCTTTAGTTAATCCGTTTAAATAAAATAATGGCTCAATTCCCAGATCCCCAATGATTTCTTTGCTGTATTCACCATAGTTACCAATGTCTTTCATAATTACTTGTTTAAGTGGGTTGATTCCTATTCGCATTGGGAATCGTAAAGCTAAGTTTGTTCTTACTTCCTTTTGAAAGAAAATATCAATGTTAAGATTGGTTGCGAAAAAACGATCAATGTCGCGATCCAACATTCCAACAGGTCGAATTAAGGAAAAAAGATTGATTCCAAAACTGTAAGGACTATATGTAAAATTTGGCTGTTGTTTAGCAATTCCCATTTTATGAACATATGTCTTTGTAGCTGGACTTTTAGTTATGTAAAAAGGAACTTTCCCGATTCTTTCTTGATTAAATGTAGGTTCGGTTACTTCAGCCATATCCAAGTAAATTGTATCTGTTCCACTAGAAAATGAAATTAAATTATATGTTTGGTCGTAAAATAGAATTTTACCAGTTCGTAAATTGCCTTTTTTGTCGACAATTGTGTCTTGGGAAAGAACTGAAAAGGCAGATCCCAAAAAAACACTTAAGCCCAAGATTAATTTATTCATATTTAAACGTTTTATTTTTAAAAGAAAAATCATTTTTGTTCAGCGAAAAAGGAATTCAATCGTAAGATTTGCTCATATTTTTCCATTGAAAAAGCTGACAAACCTCCATCCTTATTTATTTCTAGCAGCTTTCTTAGATCCGGTTTTCCTTGGTGCTTCAAGTGCGTACGATAGTACCCTTTACTAACCATGAAAAGCGTTCGGTTTTGCGTTTTAAGACCTTCAAAGGAAATATTTATTAGTTCATCACCTTCCTTGTGTATTAAATAATCATCGTCGTTATTTGCCAAACTGGAAGCGTGTTTCGAATTCTTTTCACCTGAAACAATGGCGTCATAAGTCTCTTTTTCAAGCTTTTCACCGCTCGTTTCAGCAAGAACCAAATGATCTATTTCCCAAAAATGATAACCGCTTCGCAATCTAATTTTCAACGATTTATTCTTTAAGTATTTATCGGGAATGTTAATTGCCATTTTATTGTAATTCACATCTCCAACCAAATCAATTTGTTCAATGTTCTTCCAAACTTTACCATCTAACACCTCAACATTGAGTAAAATTCCAGCCTTGTCAATGTTTTTCATTAATTTCTTTTTACTTTTTTTGGAATTTGATTTTACCCAATCATCGAATGCAGAACCAAAAAGTGTTGTAAATTCATGATAGAGGTAACCGCTCCATTTTGTGTTTTTAGCGCTAAGAATTAATTTGGTATTTGAATTAAATTGTTCCGAGTCAAATGTTGCATAGAGGTTAGAAAAATTGTTTTCTCCAACTGATATAAAATCGTAAGCTTGATCATCTTCACTTGACACCATTCTTAGTTTCGAATCACCATTATCATCACTAACCAATTTCGGCTCTGTGATTTTATTAAGCTCGTAAAAATTCCCGTATTTATCCGAAACGACTTCTTTGTCTTTCTCGTGATAAACTGCAACCAATTTAAGTTGATTTGTATATTGGGTTTCCTTTTCCTCGTTTTTAATCTGAAAATAATAATTTGAACTTTCCTTGTTTAAATCTGGAATGCGTTTGTAGTCAAAACGCTCTAACTTTTGATTCAGCGCTCCCGTATATAAAGTATTTGTGTAAACCCAATCATTTCCATTTTGCGTATATGTATGAGGACAACCACAAGCAATATATAGAAATATCCAAAAACCAGCAATCACAGAACCTGCCCCAATTCCAACAAATGATAACGTAGTTAGTACTTTGTTTTCGTTCAATAATTGTACTTTTTCAATTTTTTCAACTGGAATAAAAATTTCATCACCTTTGTTTACTGCTTCCTTAGTGAAAATATGAAGTTGATTCAAGTAATATTCCATGCTCTTGCTTGCTTTGAAGTTTCTTTTATGCAAGGCTTTTTGATAATAAAACGCTACTTCCTGCCCAACTGGAATTGGTCGACCAATGATGCCATTTTCAGTTTTTCTTGGATTTGAGAGTTCCCAATAGGCGTCACCAACATGCACAACGACATGCGCATAAGTGCCTCTTTCGCTAAAAAGTGGAACCTCATTTATCGTTGGATCACCTTGCTGCAAGCGGTACATGTGACAATGGGTTGAAAAAACGGCTACTAGTAACAGCCAACTAATCATTTTAAGCATAACTCGATTCTTTGTTTTCATTTTTAATGTAATCGCACCCTTCCATCTTCAACTCGGATAAATCACGTTTTAGATCTCCTGTTAAAAAGTGAGATTTTTTATTTCGGCAAAAAGGACAGGACTGCACATAACCATCTGTATCGATGTAAATGTATCGATTTCCGGCTCCAGCACACCCTTTTTTTCGTTGCTGATATCCCGTATATTGAAGAATGGGAAGAGTCTTAAATTCCTTGTTCGAATTTATTTTTTCGTAGAACAGCTCTAAAATAGCCTTATTTTCATTCGTGAGCAACACGTCCTTTCCTTCATAATTACCTGTTGCGCGTGGTTCAAGCATTTGGACAAAGGCAACTTTTTGTCGGGCAGCAAAATAAACATATTGAAACAAATTTTCTTCCGAGCAAAATTCATTGGTAACGCAAATTGACATGGCAGACAATAAATTAGCTTTCTGTGCATTTTTAATGGCGGTCAGAGCCCAATCAAAGGACTTCTGATTACGTCGGAAAGAGTTGTGAGCATCCGATTCAAAATGATCTAAGCTGATTGAAACGCCTGTTAATCCAGCAGATTTCAATTCCCGAGCACGCTCCTCGGTGAAACCATATCCAGATGAATAAATCCAAAAATCACTCGTGTCATTTGCGCTTTTCAGGACGCCAATTAAATCGTCAAAGCGATTAAGGGGTTCACCTCCACCAAATTGAATCACAGAAACCTGATTGTTTTGAAGTTTTTTAACGATTGCGATATGATCATTCAATGAAATTGTTTCGGGTTGATTTAAAATTTTTCCTTCATAACAGTGTTCACAGTTGAGCGGGCATTTTTTGGTAAAGCCGATTTGAACTATTCCAAGAGCCGAAAGATCGTTTTTAAGCTGAGGATCTGAAATAGCTATAAGTTTATCAAAGAAATTGGTTTGCGGCCAGCCAGGCATATTACAATTGAAAAAATACTTCCCCTCATGTTTGACAAGTCGTTGAAATCGCTGGTCAATCGTAAATTGCTGGATGGTATTTTGAATATTGCGCCAATTAACAAGAACGATTCTCGGATTTTTAAACTTGAAAATCAAAAAAGCCAATAAGCGAAGTTCTAATCTTAAAAGAACTAATTTGGCTTTAATGCCACTTACGATTTTATACGTTTTGAGCTGCAAAAGCTTTTGATAGATTTATAAAATTATGATTAAAGATAGAAATTCTTTTTATTCCAATTGCTTTTTTATAACCACGCTTATTATTAGTCAAATGCGCGAGGGAGTAATCAAAAATAGAGCTTTTTAAATCTTTATCTTAAGTCCGAAATTAAAAACGACACCGTCAAACTTAGAAATCAAGTTATTCATATTCAGTTATTATTTTTCGAGGCGTGTTGTTTAATTTTTACAACTTGTTGCTAATCACCAAAGTTTGGGTAATCAAAATTACAATATATACTTAAGATACCTAATTGGCTCTTTGAAACGGATTTATAGAATCTGAAAATCAATTTTTAAATATGGAATGATTTAACTCCCAAATTTGTGTTTAGTGAAAATAGTATTAGAAATTTGGGATAAGAACAATTAGCGAATTATCCTGAATTTTTATTTCAAATTTAAAATTGGAAATTAAAGAACGGATTATGTTCAAGTTGAACGGATCAATTTGATTTGAAGTTGTTTTTTGGAAAATCGAATTCACATTGTTGAGTAGCTCATCACTAAGTGTAAGGCCTTCTGAAAGATGAAATGAAATAACGACATAAGAATTTTCTATTGAAGCTTTAATTTTTATTAAGCCATCAACATCTTTTTTGTCATTCGAAAGGTTAATGAATTCAAATAGTTTTACCCATAGTTGAATAAGTTTAAATTTTGATGTGTGTATTTCGATAACATCATTTATTAATATTTTGATGGTCAATGCATTACTCGTTTGAAATTGGAAAATACTCACTGCATTATCAAACGTTAATTTTAAATTAGTCAAACGTAACTCAGCTTTTACTGTTTGCTGTTGAATGGATCTTAATTCATGAATTATTTCGCTGGTTTTATTTACTGAGGACAAAATATTATTATTC
>JBEIKF010000076.1:0-7097 GCA_040379905.1 Crocinitomicaceae bacterium | reverse complement strand
GCACCTCTTTTTCGTTCGTGAATTTTCAAAAGGCGAGTTCGATATTGAATTGCTGCATTAAGCGATCGAAAAGTAGCATCTTGATTCACAGAAACAAAAGTCGCTCCGAGTTCCGGGATAAAATGTCGGCCAATTTGACTGCAAACACCCAATTGAACAGAGGATTGAAGAATCCGATCCTGACCGAAATTATACGCTGAATAAACACCAATATTTTTCTTGGTTCGCATATAATATTGTGCAAAAACAATTTGAAATGAGCTAAGTGAAATAAGGAGAATGAAAGCTTTCATTTGGAGAATTTTAAGTTTGTATGATTTCGATACAATACCTAAACGTTTAATTATCCAAAAAATAACAAAAGTGAACTAGGGATCAATGGTATAATCAGATAGGTTGTTTCCTGCCAAGAATTCTTTAAAGTTCATGCGTCTCTTCCCTTCAGGTTGTAACTCGGAAATACTGATGTAAAAATCGTTACAAGGAAATAAAATACCATCTGCTCCTTTTTTCAATGATTTTGAATCAGAAACTTCCTTTGTTACTTTTGAAGAAAATAATTTGAAAGTCACCTTTTCCCCATTTTTCATTAGTGAGCACCAAGCGGCAGGATATGGTGATAAACCTCGAATTTTATTGTGGATTATTGTCGCATCTTGGTTCCATTTGATTTCACAATCAGCTTTGAAAATTTTCGGGGCATGAGGTGAATTTTTAGCCAATTCTTCATCCTGCGGAATCGCTTGAATTTCATTTTTTGCAATCTTATCGAGTGTATCCACTGTCAATTTTGCTCCTAAATTCATCAATTTGTCATGCAACTCACCAGCGGTCATATTTTCTGAGATGGAGATTTTTTCCTGGGCTAATATACTTCCAGTATCAATAATCTGATTAATGAAAAATGTAGTAACACCCGTTTCTGTTTCCCCATCCATGATTGCCCAATTTATAGGTGCTGCACCGCGGTATTTTGGAAGCAGAGAAGCATGAAGATTAAAGGTTCCTTTTGGAGGCATTGACCAAACAACTTCCGGCAACATGCGAAAAGCAACGACGACGAAAATATCCGCATTGAATGCTTTCAAATCTGAAAGGAACTGCTCATCTTTTAACTTTTCAGGTTGAAGAATTGGTAAATGATGATCTTTCGCAAAGATTTTAACTGCACTTTCTTTTAACTGTTGCCCACGACCTGCAGGTTTATCCGCCACAGTAACCACACCAACAACTTCATGTTTGCATTTTGAAATCGCGTCAAGAATAGAGACTGCGAAATCGGGAGTGCCCATAAAAACAATTCGAAGTTTGTCGGCTGATGTCATACTCAAACAATTTTATTTTTCCATTTGAATAAACGGAGGTAACTAATCGAGAACAAACCTAAGATTCCGAAATAAATATACTCCACAGTCCAAATCCAATAAATATCTAAATTCCAAACTTTGATAAATAGATAACTAAATACCGCATAAATGCCAACAGTTAAAAATTCGATAATCATTGAATGCAGGGTATTTCCACTTCCATGAATTGTTTGAAAGTAAACTGAAACCATTCCATACAATAAAATAGAAACAGAAACAAGTCTTAATATCTCTGCACTTTTAGCAATGTATTCTTCCTCTGGATTAATTAATCGAACTAAGGTCTCAGGATATAAAATAGCACCGTGAAATGAAATTAATAAGAATATAACCGTAAGAAACTGAATCCGTTTTTGAATAATTGGAATCGCAACATAAGTTTTATGTCCAAGATATTGTGAAATATAAGTTTTTGTAGTTCCAGCAAATCCCCAAATTGGAACAAATGCCAAGAAATAAATGGAACGAATATTTTGCGAAACGGTTAAATCAAACTGGCCTTTTTGCTCCAGCCACGTGAAAAACAAACTCCAAGTACCCAATGCAAAAAAACCTTGCAGCATCAACGGACTTCCAATTTTGAGTAATTCCAACATTGATTTTCCGTCAAAGGAAAAATATTGATAAAGTCGATAGCGTTTTCTTTCTTGTGAAAAACTTAAATAAATTATTAAAAACAACATTCCTAATCCATCAGCTATTGTGGACGCGAAAGCAGCACCTTCCACACCTAATCTGGGGAAACCGAGGTTACCAAGTATCAATCCATAACCTAATACCATATTCGAACTCGCTGTGATTAGGGCGGCAATAAGAACAACCCACGTTTTTCCTGTAGCAATGAAAAAGGCCTGAATAGATAGGGTTATCATCGCAAAAAACAAAGCGAAAGATCGAATGTGAATGAAATCGCCTTGCAACGCTCCTATAAGTTGATTCTTGGAATAGGATAAAATAATATCCGGCATCAAAAAATAAAGTAAAAGGAAAAATAATGAAGCAAGTAGAAAATGTGTAATCACGGTTGTCCCGAAAATTCTACCAATCTCGGCTTGACGCTCTTGCCCAATTCTTCTCGCTATGATGATTTGTGCACCATCAGCCATCCCGATTAAGCACATGTACATCGTTACATAAAGTAACCCTCCATTCCCGACCGCAACGAATGCCTGCGTGGAAAAACGACTGATTAGTGACGAATCGGTAATCATTACAATGGATTGAATAAAACCAGATACCATCATCGGCAAGGCCACACCCAAAATTGTTTTATAGCGTAAATCTAGCATCACACAACTTGAATTACAAGGCCTTTCAAATATTCGCCTTCTGGGTGTAACGCATTAATGGGATGATCTGCAGGTTGATGCAACTGCTCCAAAATTCGGACATTTCGACCTGCCTCTATTGCGGCAGCGATTACTGTATTTGTAAAGAGAAATTTATCTACTACCTGCGAGCAAGAGAATGTAAAAATCAATCCTCCAGACTTGATTTGTCGAATGGCATGTGCATTCAATCGCTTATATCCCTGAATAGCTTGATGCCTTTTTTCTCTATGTTTAGCGAATGCCGGGGGATCCAAAACAATTATGTCGTAATCTTCTTTCAATTCTTTCATATAGTCCATAGCATCAGCCAAAATTGAAGCATGACCACCTGAGAATGAATTTATTTTAACATTGGCTTCAGTTAACTCAATGGCTTTTTTAGAACTATCCAACGAATGAACCAAAACTGCGTTTTGATTCAGCGCTTGTAAACTAAACCCACCAGAATAACAAAAAGTGTTCAATACTTTTTTTCCAAAAGCATATTTACCCAAAAGCGCTCTGTTTTCACGCTGATCAATAAAGAAACCTGTTTTTTGACCCGTTACCCAATCGATACTATAATTAACTCCATGTTCAATAGCTAAATGTGGTGTTTGGCAAATTCCATAAAGATATTCGTCCTTCGTTTGTATCCTATCCGGTAACGTATCTGACGACTTCGAGTAAATTGCTTTTAACTTATTTCCAAAAGCCATTTTTAATGCTTCAGCGATTAAATTAATAGAGCGATACATTCCAATTGAATGACATTGAATCACTGCAACACCGTTATAGAAATCTATAATTAAGCCTGGGAGATTATCGCCTTCACCATGACATACTCGAAAAATATTATTTTGCTCATTGAGAAGCCCAAGATTCATTCTCAACTGAACCGCATTTCCAATTACCTTATCAAAAAAACTTTGGTTAATTTCTTCTCTTTCAAAAGATAATACACGTACAGAAATTGTTGCATGTTGAAAATGACCAAGCGCTAAAAAACGACCTTTAAAATCTTCAATTTCTACAATTTCACCGTCATCTAATTTTGTTACATCGGAGTAGATTGCACCTGAAAACACCCACGGATGTTTTCGAAGTAAGGATTGTTCCTTTCCTTTTCTAAGCTGCAAATTACTTACCGACATAAGGGCAAAGGTACGGAAGATTTAATTCCAATTGGATTATTTTCCATCTCCTTTTGATTAAGTTAAAAATCATGTAAATGTTAGAAGCAGTAATGCAATAAAAAATCTATATGCCCGAAATAACTTTGCTTCTTATTAATTCAAAAAACTTCAATTATGTCATTAGTAAAAAAAAGAGAAAACCTTATGCCTTCATGGGCAAGTGAAATGTTAGATACAAATCGATTTTTTAGTCCGAGATTATTCGATTTAGGAACAGATCCATTTTCGATCGATTTTTCAAGCAAAATTCCTTCAGCGAACATCAATGAGACGGAGAAAGAATACAAAATCGAGTTAGCTGTTCCTGGATTGGAGCGTAAAGATTTTAAAGTTGCAATTGAAAATGGAGTGCTCTACGTTAGTTCAGAAAAAGAGGATGAGAAAGATGATGAAGACAAAAACTACACACGCAGAGAATATTCGTATAGTGGTTTTAAGCGTTCTTTTTCTTTACCTGAAAACTGCGTGGAGGATAAAATAAAAGCGAGATATGAAAATGGTATTTTAAATCTAATTCTTCCGAAAAAGGAATTAACGATTATGAAACCGGCAAGTGAAATTCCGGTTTTATAAACCTGATTCAATTTAATAGATTGATTTCAGGATAAATGAGTGAGTTTTTCACTCTAAATTTGAAAACCTCTCGTCAATTTGGCGGGAGGTTTTCTCAATAAATTAAAATCTATAAACCTGTTATTTTGGCATAAATTTTCCCACTCCAATAAAGCGCTCTGAATGAATTTTCTGATTTGTAAACAAAACTGAAATTCGCTTTTAAATATCCTTTTTCAAACTCGGATTTATCAGCGAAAAATTTACCATCTTTCAATGTAAAAATTCTTGTCGCCCCATTGTTTTTTAGATAAGCCCATGAAGTGACAAAATCATCTTTCAACCGAAAAAAAAGACTACAATTCAAACTATCATCGCTTTTCGTAAAGCCTTCCAATGTGAAATCACCATAATTTTTAACAGATAAATAGTTGATGTTTTTCATATTTATCAAGGTAGATCGTGAATTCAAAGAAAAATAATGTCTAGTTGAATCAACTAACGTGTAAAAAACATTCATAGAATCAGCGATTATTTTCCTTCTCTTGTCCAACATTTTTTGTGCCCTCGGAGGACAATCCCAACATATAATTTGTTGATAATCATTTAAATCGATTCCACTCGCATATTCCCATTTAGTTGCAAATGAATAGTCTCCTTTTAATCCTGAAAACCAACCAACAGGAATTGAAAAACTTTCTTTCTCCGTTGTTTTTATACCTGAATAATCGTAATCACTGACAGCGCAGGATAACAAAACGGAAAGTATTAGTGGAAAACGAATCAAGCGAAAATAAACCTTCAAAATTGTTTTTTTTCGAAATTAGTTGAAAAAGTAACGCTGAAGGTTAAGGAAATCAAATGTTCATTCAAAATGAATTGTTCAAATGTTTTAAAATTTAAGATTTAAATTCTCAGCATTCCAATTATTTTTGCTCAAAAATAAAAATGGCTAATAAACGAAATTTAAAAAAGAGTATAAACTCATTGGTGTTTGATGTCATCGATGAAAGCATCTACATCCAAGAGGTAAATCCAGAAAAATTCGAAGCTTGTGAGAAATTAATTGATGAGGCTGTCAATTACTACAACAACGCGCTATCGAAGATGAATTCTGCAAAGGCGAAATCGGAATTCCGTTCCATCGCCATTGAGTTGGACGAAAATGCCGAAAAGTTTATCGAGGCTCTCAACGCATTGAATTCATAAAAGAATTCTATTTCTAGCCTAAGTTTTTCTTTTACGATTTTATTGCAATTGTTTGTCATTTTATCTATTTTAGTTGACTAAAATCAAAATATGACGAGCACTGAGCGATTATTCGATATTCCATATTGGCAGCAAAAGAATTTTCCGACTTCCAAAATGTTTGTTTCTAAAATTAATGGTAACTGGGAATCGATTTCTACAAGCGAGTTTATTTTAAGGGCTATGGAGGTCTCCAAAGGTTTAATTTCTTTGGGAATTCAACCGGGTGATAAGATCGCAGTTGCTAGTTCTAACCGTGTCGAATGGAATATTTTAGATATTGGAGTTCAGCAAGTAGGCGCAATTTTAGTTCCTGTATATCCAAACATTTCTGAAGCAGACTATCGATTTATTTTCAATGATGCTCAAGTCAAAATATGCTTTGTTTCAAATCTTGAACTTGCAACAAAAATCAGCAATATAAAAACTGAAATCGCAAGTTTACAGCATCTTTTTACATTCGATGAACTTGATGGTTATGTCAATTGGAACTACATTTTCGAAGCTTCATCATCAACGCCTGAATCGGAAGTTCATAAACGAATGAATGAAGTAAAACGAAGTGATTTGGTTACGATAATTTACACTTCAGGAACTACAGGAAATCCGAAAGGTGTAATGCTTTCACATAATAATTTATTGTCTAATTTGGAAGCATGCAAACCAAGAATCCCTGCCGACAATAATTCGCGTGTTTTAACATTCTTACCTGTATGTCACGTTTATGAGCGGATGCTGCATTACCTGTACATGTACATTGGCTGTTCGATTCATTTTGCTGAATCCATGGAGACTATTGGCGACAACATCCGGGAAGTTAAACCAGATGTATTTACAGCAGTTCCAAGATTAATCGAAAAAGTCTTTGACAAAATCATGGCAACCGGCGACACATTAACAGGTATTAAAAGAAAGCTTTTCTTTTGGGCCGTTAGACTTGCTGAAGAGTATGATGTTGTCGGTAAATCAGCTTGGTATAAGTTCCGTTTGGCGATTGCTCGAAAATTAATTTTCTCAAAATGGCAATTAGCATTGGGAGGGAATGTTCGAGCTATTGCTTCAGGTAGTGCTGCACTTCAACCAAGACTTGCAAGAATTTTTCTTGCTGCCAATATTCCTATTTTGGAAGGATATGGTCTGACCGAAACATCGCCAGTGGTATCAGTAAACTCATTTGATGAAGGAATACGCATTGGAACCGTTGGAACATTAATAGACGGGGTTCAAGGTCGAATAGCTGAAGATGGGGAAATTCTTGTTAAAGGGCCAAATGTTATGATTGGATACTATAACAATCAAACCGCTACCGATGAAGTTATCGATAAGGACGGTTGGTTTCATACAGGTGATATTGGTATTTTCCAAGAGAACAAGTTTTTGAAGATAACTGATCGTAAAAAAGAAATATTTAAAACTTCCGGAGG
>JBEIKF010000075.1:0-7173 GCA_040379905.1 Crocinitomicaceae bacterium | reverse complement strand
CTGTACTGCCATCACAATCATTATCAACAGCATCACAAATCTCAGTTGCACCTGGATAAATTTGGTCGTTTGCATCATCACAATCCCCACCAACAGTTATCGTATTTTGTGGCTGAGAACAAGATTCTACACCAGTTGCTTCATCACCAAAACCATCACCGTCTGCATCCACGAAATACATTGCGAATACAAGTCCATCATCAGCCAAACCATCACAGTCATTATCAATTCCATCACAAATTTCTGTTGCATTTGGATTTATTGATGCATTACTATCATTGCAATCGCCACCAACAGATACATAACCAACACCCGGATTTTGACATAACGTTTGTGCTGTGGAGTCGACTCCAAAACTATCACCATCCGAATCTAAAAAATAAGTTACTGGTCCCGAAATTTGTGCATTTGAATCATCGCAATCACCTACACTCAGTACATACCCATTTGGTGCTGTGCATCCCGTAAATGAAACAGTTGAATCTCCAATTAGGTCATTATCAGAATCAATATACCAAACACTCATTGGGTTGATTAATGAATCTTGGTCGTTACAATCTGTGTTGTCTAAAACATAACCAACAGGCATTGAACATGTCAATGTATCCATGGCGCTATTACCATATCCATCGCTATCAGAATCCGCAAAGTATGTTTGAGGAGTAACCGAAATGATATTTCCAAAAAGTGACACATCATCCATTCGCCAAGTGGTAGTTGTTCCAAGTATTTCTGTCAGGTAAACACGAAAAGTAACTTGGTCTAAATTTGTATGGTTAGTTAAGAATACTGTATCATCCAAATAAGCATTATTGACGTTCGCGCCAGTTCCAAAATCAATGTCTGACGTATAATTATCTACGCTAGATCTCAGATGCCAAATTGGCGAACCTGCTGATCCGCTTGGCCTGAATTTAAAAGCCACTCGGTCCAAATTCAACTTTTTACAATCTTGAGCAACTAATGAAAATTCATTATATTGGTTCAAATCAACAGTTGTTAAAGTATTCCAACCTGATCTATTAAATACGCCACCAGCAGATGCACAATTTGTACCTACACCATTGAATATTGAAAAAGTAGCACCTTGTGGTTGGCTTGTTACCGCATTATCTAGAGTAGTACAATCGACAGTTCCTGTAAATTGGTACATTCCCAAATTCAAAGGAACCAAAGGCGCATCAGCACCATTACAATCTTCATCAATACCGTTTACAGGAACATCCGTTGCACCTGGGTTAATAGATGCGTTCGAGTCGTCACAATCCGTGTTATTTAAAACATAACCAGTTGGTTGAGAGCAAGCAGAAATTGAATCATTTGTACTTCCGTATGTATCGCCATCTGCATCAACGAAATAGGTTAAGAAAGTTAATCCATTGTCAATTAAACCATCACAATTGTTATCGATAGAATCACAAATCTCAATTGCATTTGGATTTATTGAAGCATTTGTATCGTTGCAATCGCCATCAGTTAAAACATAATTAGCTCCGGGAGATAGTACAGATTGAAGCGAATCTGTACCACCATATGAGTCCAGATCATTATCCAAATACCACGTTAAGATTGCAAAGCCTTCATCCGTTAATCCATCGCAATCATTATCAATATTGTCTGCAATTTCGTTAGCTCCAGGATTTTCATTTGCGTTAGCATCATTGCAATCCGTGTTATTCGAAACGTAACCTGCTGGCTGACCACAATTCGATAAGCTAACATTCGGATTACCAAACCCGTCTTGATCTAAGTCTTGATAAAATGTGGAAAGGGCGTTCACATTCGGATTGAAATCATCACAATCTGTAGAATTTAAAACAAAATTCATTGGGAAAACACAACCAATTGAGGTGGCATTTAAATTTCCAAAACCATCTCCATCCATGTCCGCATACCATATTGTATTCGGATTTATCAAAGCATTAGAATCATCACAATCTGTATTATTTGAAACATAGCCTACTGGCTGGCAGCAAGACTGAATAATTGGAGATGGTGATCCAAATCCATCAGAATCATTATCAGGATACCAAGAAAGAATTTGTTGACAAGCAGGTGTTACCGATTCCCATGTTGAACCTACTCTGATTTCATCAATTTGAAGATTTCCAGTTCCAGAAGTTGCTGTTCCTGTTTGACGCAAAAAAATAGAAGCGAAATTTGCAAAGGCATTGGTTCCTGATGAACTAGATACTGTGGCCGTTGGCTCAACTGCACCAGCTATTGGATTCACAAAAAGTGAAGCTTGGATTGGAGAGGTAGTAGCATTTAGTTTAATTACGACCAAAACGGTTGTTCCCACAGGGTATTCATTTGAGTATGTAGGGGTTGGTGTGGGTGTACCTCCTGTTGTGTTTTGAATTCCAAGAGAAAATGTATTTGGGGTAACACCTGCCTTTACAAAAACTCTAGGAGCGAAAACAGTAACTGATGCTCCTGCGGTCCCGCCAAAACCAGTAAAATATTCTCCGGCAGTTGATAATCCTGTAGTATTTGAAACCTTAAGCAGAAAAGAATAATAACCAATACCCGTTATTCCTGTAATTGCTTTGTTAACATCCTCAGAATTACCGGCTGTAAATGTTGTACGATTACCAGTTGCAGGTTCTAATCCTTGCAAATACAAGCTATTTTGACAATCTGAAACAGTTGATAAAGACTGAAATTGACCAGCAGTACCACTGTGAGTTGACCAACCATTTGCATTCAATGCCCCGGAAAAATTGAATGATTCTAATGCTTGGGAAAAAAATAATTTTCCAAAACAAAGAAAGGATAAGAGTAAACTATATTTTTTCATTTTAAAATTTTCCTCAAAAGTAACCATTCAATGTCATTTAAAGATTAAGCGAGAAATAAAAAAGGTGACCGAAGCCACCTTTGTTTATAAATTTTTGAAATTGTTAATTTCTAGCTTTGTGGAGCTTCTGGTTGACGTTCAGGTTTTGGAAGTAAAACCTTTCTTGAAAGTTTCCATTTTTTTGTTTTTGGGTCTTTACCAACAACCTTGAAATCAAGCACGTCGCCTTCTTTCACAACATCTTCCATTTTGGCAACTTTCTCCCAGTTGAATTCTGAAATATGAATTAAACCATCTGTTCCAGGTAAAATTTCAACGAAACAACCGAAATCTTTTACTGATTTCACCTTACCGGTATAGGTAGCACCTTCATCAACTGTTGGAGGGAAAGCGATTAAACGGATTCGGCGAATGGCTTCGTTCATATCATCACCATTGTTAGATAGAATTTGAACTCTACCCTCACCAGTTGGCAATTCTTCAATCGTGATTGTTGTATGTGTTTCTTTCTGTAAACCTTGAATTATTTTACCTCCAGGCCCGATGATTGCACCAATCATTTCATTTGGAACATTAAATGCTTCAATACGAGGTGTTTGCGGTTTAAACGTAGTTCTCGGTGTAGAAATGGTTTCTGTAATTTTCTCTAAAATATGTAAACGACCTTGTCTCGCTTGATCTAAAGCTTGAATCAATACTTCGTATGGAAGTCCATCTACTTTAATGTCCATTTGACAAGCCGTAATTCCTTTAGCTGTTCCTGTAACTTTAAAGTCCATATCTCCTAAATGATCTTCATCACCCAATATATCAGAAAGAACTGCAAATTTACCTTCATCTGCTACCAATCCCATTGCGATTCCTGATACAGGCGCTTTAATTTGCACACCACCATCCATCAATGCCAAAGTACCTGCACATACAGTTGCCATAGAAGAAGAACCGTTCGATTCTAAAACATCGGAAACTAATCGAATTGTGTATGCATTATCAGCTGGAAGTACTGGCTTCAAAGCTCTTAGTGCTAAGTTTCCGTGACCAATTTCTCTTCTTGATGTTCCACGAAGTGGTTTTGCTTCACCTGTTGAAAATGGAGGAAAATTGTAATGTAATAAAAACTTCTCAGTTCCTTGGAATGTCGCACCATCGATTAATTGCTCATCCATTTTACCACCTAAAGTTAAGGTTGTTAGTGATTGGGTTTCACCACGTGTAAATACTGCAGAACCATGAACCATCGGCAAGTAATCCACCTCAGCCCAAATTGGTCTGATTTCGTCAAAATTACGTCCGTCTAAACGTTTACGCTCATTCAACATCACCCAACGAACTGCCTTTTTCTTAACTTGCGAAAAATAAGGAGAAATGAATTTCCCTACTTCTACAAGTTCTTCCTCTGTAAATGCGGCTTTAACTTCCGATTTTATTTCATCGAACAATTCTGTTCTTTTCGCCTTGTTAGCCAATCCCATGCGAGCAACATCTTTGCATTTTTCCATCGCAAGTTCGTAAACCTTCGCTTTTACATCTTCGTTGTGATTTTCGTGCGAATATTCTCTCTTCGGATTTGCTGTTGGAATCTCAGCCGCTAAGTCTAATTGAAATTGACATTGTTCCTTAATTGATGCATGCGCAATTTTGAAAACTTCAACCAATTCAGCCTCAGAAATCTCTTGCATTTCACCTTCCAACATGTTAATGTCTTTCATTGTTCCAGCAATTACGATATCGATATCAGATAATGCCATTTCGGCCATTGTCGGATTAAGTATGTATTGGCCATCAACACGTCCAACTCTTACTTCGGACATTGGTCCATTAAAAGGAATGTTGGAAACAGCGATTGCCGCAGAAGCTGCAAATCCACACAATGCATCTGGATTATTTACGCCATCATATGATAGTAACTGAATCATCACCTGAACTTCAGCATGGTAATCATCTGGAAATAATGGACGTAAAGCTCTATCTACCAAACGCATAACCAAAATCTCCGTTTCAGAAGGACGCGCTTCTCTTCGGAAGAATCCCCCTGGAAATCTTCCTGCTGCTGCATATTTCTCGCGGTAATCTACCGTTAACGGTAAAAAATCCACACCTTCTTTTGCATCAGCTGCTGCAACCACAGTTGCTAATAACATGGTATCGCCCATGCGAACCACTACAGACCCATCAGCCTGTTTTGCCAGTTTTCCCGTTTCGACGCTTATCTCCTTGCCGCCGGTAATGATTGACTTTCTTAAACCTATATTCATTTTTATTTATTTACTTGTTTATATTGATTTTAGGATATTATGACTTTAGGACTAAATGACAAATGACTCAAAGACAAATGACTCAAAGACAAATGACAAAATGACCATGTAATTTTGAATACTAATCATTCAATTGTCTTTTAAAACCAATTATTCTGTTTTGTAAATTATTGATCTCAGTAACTAATTCTATTATTTCCATTTGATAAATTTCATTCGCCAAAATCAATTGGGTTTCTAACTCATAGCTCGAAGCGATCGAAATATCTAAAAAACGTTTAAAATCTTTGTTTGTAGTTTTACCGGAACCTTCAGCTATGTTTGAAGGAATTGAAACTGCAGATCGATTCATTTGAGAAATCAAATTAAAATTTTCCTCTTTAGGAAGAGTTTGGGTAAAAACATAAATATTCTTAACCAATCCGATACTTTCCTTCCAAATTTTCATTTCACGAAAATTATGAATCGCCATGTAATTATTTAATTAAACCAATCCTTAAAATATTTTCAAGTCATTTGTCTTGATGTCGTTTATCCAAAAGTCCTTTAACCCAAAAAAAAAGACACCCGACCAAAGCCGAATGTCCCCTCTCAATAAATTAATTTCGCAGCTCAGCGAACGAATTAACGACGTAATCCTAATTCTTTTACTAAAGCACGATATTTTTCAATGTCTTTACCTTTTAAATAATCCAAAAGACTACGACGTTTACCAACAAGCAATTGAAGTGCTCTTTGGGTACCGAAATCTTTACGATTTTTCTTAAGGTGTTCTGTCAAATGGCTAATTCGATATGTGAATAATGCTACTTGACCTTCGGTAGAACCGGTGTTAGTTTCAGAACCTCCGTGTTTAGCGAAGATTTCTTTCTTTTTTGATGAATCTAAATACATTCCAATATTGTTTAAATAATTTTTATGTAGTACTGAATTTTTCAGATACGGTGCAAAGATACTCTTTTTTTCTTGATCACAAAAAAAATCCCCACTTTCGTGAGGATTACTTTTGGATGTTAATTTTATTTAGGAATCCAATAAAGAATCATTCGAATTTTCATTCTTTGGATCTGGCCCATACTCATTCTCTCCATTATTACCTTCAGTTACACAAAGAATAAAATTGTAAATAGGAATTAAAACATACCATCCACTTTTACCAACATCATGCATTCTTCTTACCGCAACAGCAATCGATGGCAATAAAACAGCCAAAGAATAAAGATTTGCTAAAAGTGGGAATTCCAAAAGCCCACCAATAAATCCAAGAATAAAAGAAGCAATGAAATTGAATAATACAAACATCCAATATTCTTTTCTTCTTGCTCTGCCGTTGAAGTTGGCATAATTTTGTAAAACTTTTAAGTAATAATTCATAAAAACTAAATTTAAAATTTCCCTACTCGTTTGGCTTTTCAGATACGCCCCGTTTTTTTAATTGGTTTCAAGACTCCAAAAAAATCATTCAAAGTAAAGTAGGACTAATCACCGGGATAGTACTGATATTCTGGTGAATCATAATTATAATCGTAACCATCACCATAATAACCCCCGTCACCATAATAGCCTTCGTAACCATAGTCTACCATTGGAGGAGGGGTAGGTTTGTTAAGACTTGGTTCATTCAAAACAACTTTATCACGTACTTCATCATTCGTTACACCAATTGATTTAACAGAACCTAAGTCTTTTTTTATTTCGTTAAGCCTGCTTTCGTTCTCACAGGATAGTAGCATCAAACATGCAAGAAAAGAACCTGTCAATATTGATATTTTGTTATTCATGACTTTTGTATTTATTAACCAACAAAACAATAATTACCGAGAAGCAAAGAAAATATAATCCAAATAATAGCCAACTAAAAGCCGACTCTCGATTTTCTGCTCGAAGAATTTCACGTGCTTTTTTCTCTAGATTTGCAGCTTCAAGTTTCTCAGAATACAATTTAATATATTTTGAAAAATTGGAAATAACATTTTCCTCATCATACGAAAACCTTCCACTTTTAAAAAACTCATCAATGCAATTTGCTTCTAGATTATAACCTTCTTCGTTAGTCGATTTGTATTTCGAAAAATCAACATTCATTACATTTGTCAATAAATTCAAAACTGTTACAGT
>JBEIKF010000074.1:0-7211 GCA_040379905.1 Crocinitomicaceae bacterium | reverse complement strand
GAGTTACTGATTCCTGTTCTATGTGGAATTTTCTTGATTGAGAATTTATCGGTGATGTTGCAAGTCGGTTATTTCAAACTTACCAAAAAACGCTTCGGCGAGGGTCGACGAATATTCCTCATGGCACCGCTTCATCACCACTACCAGAAAAAAGGAATTCACGAAGCAAAGATCGTTTCACGTTTTTGGATTGTGGCGATTCTATTAGCTGTTGTAACCATTGTAACGTTGAAATTGAGATAAATTGAACGGAACAGGTAAAAATATCGTGATTTTGGGCGCCGGTGAAAGCGGAGTCGGAGCTGCAATTTTAGCCAAGTTGAAGGGGTGGAATGTATTTGTTTCTGATAAAGGTCAAATCAAAGAGGAATTCAAACAAACGCTAATTGACGAGCAAATTGAGTGGGAAGAAGGAACGCACAATGAAGACCGAATTTTTAAAGCCGATTTAGTCATAAAATCACCTGGAATTCCTAATAATGTTGCCCTAATCGTAGGTTTGAGTAATAGAGAAGTGAAAATCATCTCTGAAATTGAATTCGCAGGCTATTACTCGAGAGGAAAGAAAATTTGCATAACTGGAAGTAATGGAAAAACAACCACAACCATGTTAACACATCACATTCTAAAAAAAGCCGGATGGGACGTTGGTTTAGCTGGTAATGTGGGATATAGTTTTGCCAAGCAAGTAGCAGAAGGAGATCACGATTGGTATGTCATTGAATTGAGTTCATTTCAACTCGATGATATGTTTGATTTCAAAGCTGAAATCGGGATATTAACCAACATTACGCCGGATCACCTTGATCGCTACGAATACCAAATGCAGAAATATGTGGACTCAAAATTCCGCATATTAAATAATCAAACACACGAAGATTGGTTTATCTATAACTACGATGACCCGATCATTCAAGCGGGAATAAAAGCCCGAAAACTTCCTATGAAATTGGCTCCTTTTTCATTAAAGGCAACAATTGAATTGGGAGGATACGCAACTGAGAAACAATTAACAATAAACATAAAAGATCAATTAACTATGTCAATTCATGAATTAGCTCTGAAGGGTAAGCACAATACCCAAAACTCACTTGCAGCTGGAATCGCTGCTCGAATTGTTGAAATCCGCAAGGATATCGTGCGAGAAAGTCTAGAAGATTTCGTAAACGTGGAACACCGTTTGGAGTTCGTTGCAAAAGTAAACGGAATTGAATTTATTAATGATTCTAAAGCAACCAATATCAATTCGACTTGGTTCGCTTTGGAAAGTATGGAAAAATCAACAGTTTGGATCGTTGGTGGTGTTGACAAAGGGAACGATTACAGCGAATTGATGGATTTGGTAAAAAACAAAGTAAAAGCCATAATATGTCTTGGAGTGGATAACGATAAAATTATCGAAGCGTTTTCGGGAGTAGTTGACACCATTGTTGAAGCTAACTCAGCTGTTGAAGCAGTTGCGTATGGATATCGTTTGGCTACTAAAGACGAAACGGTATTACTTTCACCAGCTTGTGCTAGTTTCGATTTATTCGAAAACTACGAAGATCGTGGAAATCAATTCAAGCAAGCAGTACGTATGTTATAAATCCAGGTGCTATGAGTGAGCAAGAATTAAATAAAATCGAATCTCAATTATTGGCGGCCCGAAAAAGTGGCTTGTTAAAATTGAATGAAACATCCCTTCAATCACAAGGGAAATTGTTTGGAATGGATGTCTTTAGTTGGCTTTATCCAAATATCGAAGTGCTCAATTCGACACTCAATTCGTTTCCATTTGAAGTGCTTTGGATTGGAAATAAAACCGAAATCAACTTGGTGTTAAGTGAAAGTAATGTTTTGGATTCAAGAGTTCGAACTAAACTTATATATTCCGATGGCAAAGAGCTCGATGATATTTTGAAATCAATTACTGAGTATTCATTCAAACCTGGGATTTTATTGTTCACATCTACAGAAACAGATTCTGAATATTATTTTAACTTATTCAAAGAATACCTCGCATTGGTTCAATTAAAATGAGAAGCTACCTAAAATACCTCAAAGGCGATTCAGTTATTTGGCTGATCACAATTTTTATGATGGCCTTTTCGTTGGTGACCGTTTATAGTTTTGTTCCAATCTTGGTGAAAATCGAAGGCGGTTCCCCTTTCCAATATTTGTCAAAGCATTTGGTGTATGTCATCATCGGATTTGCATGCATGTTTGTCATTCATCGCTTAGACTCCAAATACATTTCTCAGTTGGCGAAGTTTAGCTACTACCTAGCCATTGGTCTTTTATTGTTTACGATGTTTTTTGGGGCTAAAGTAAATGGAGCAGGTCGTTGGATTCGAATTCCTTTTGTGCAGCTTACTTTTCAATCTTCTGATTTTGCCAAATTAGCGTTGATTATATATCTCTCAAAATTATTAGTCCGAAAAAAAGATAAATTGAACGATTGGAAAGAGGGAATCGTTCCACTTATGATTCCTGTGGTAGTAATTTGTGGATTGATATTAAAAGATAACTTTTCAACTTCAGCGATGCTTTTTATCCTTTCAATGGCAATGTTGTTTATCGGAAAGGTTCCTTTTACTAAACTATCAATTATGGCAGCAGGTGGAGTTGGTTTAATCGCTTTAACCATCGGTATACACTTGGCTATACCCCAATTAAATTTACTTCCACGGTATGAAACGTGGGTCAATCGAATCGACAACCGAATGGAGGATGATATTTCCAATGTCGAAAATGCGCAAGTAAACAACGCTAAACTGGCAATACACATCGGTTCTTTTTTAGGACTTGGAGTGGGCGATGGCAAATTAAAAAGTTATACACCTGAAGCTTATGCTGATTTTTATTATTCGAGTTTTGTGGAAGAATTTGGATCGATTTCGGCGTTATTTCTCGTTTTATCATATCTCATTCTGCTTTTACGAATCATTAAAATTGCTTTAAAAACAGATGATTTATTCCAATCCTATGTTTGTATGGGAATAGGAATTCATTTGTTGACGCAAGCCAGTATCAATATGCTTGTTTGCACAGGAATTTTTCCAGTAACCGGACAAAACATGCCTTTTATGGCGATGGGAGGATCTGCACTAATTATGGCTTGCGTTTCCATTGGCGTCATTCAATCTTTCTCCAACCAACTTCAAAAACAATCGAAACAAGAACAAAGCGCTTTTGCTAATTAAAATTTAAACCATGATTATCGAGCGAGTTATCATATCCGGAGGAGGAACAGGAGGCCATATTTTTCCTGCTATTGCGATTGCCGATGAAATCAAAAAAAGAAATCCGTTAGCTAAGGTATTGTTTGTTGGTGCGAAAGGAAAAATGGAAATGGAAAAAGTACCACAAGCAGGATATAAAATTGAAGGCCTCGAGATTGCAGGTTTCCAACGAAAATTCACCTTTTCAAATTTTTTACTACCGATTAAAATTGCAAAGAGCTTATTGAAAGCTAGAAAAATTATCAAGCGTTTTAAACCGGATTTAGTCATTGGAGTAGGAGGCTATGCAAGTGGTCCAACTTTAAAAATGGCACAATTCATAGGAATTCCAACGGTTATTCAAGAGCAAAACTCATTTCCAGGAAAAACTAATCGAATATTAGCAAAGAAAACAGAATGCATTTGCACGGCCTATGAAGGAATGGAAAAATATTTTCCGAAAACACGAGTCTTTCTAACGGGAAATCCTGTTCGTAAAGAATTAACTGGCGAATCAAATTGTGAACGACAAGAAGCACAAAAAGTTTTTAATTTAAATCCTGAATTACCGACTGTTTTGGTGATTGGTGGAAGCCTTGGAGCAAAAACCTTGAATGAATCCATGTTACATGGAGTTGAAGAATTTAACACACATGGAGTTCAGCTTCTATGGCAATGCGGGAAACATTACTTTGAGCACTTGCAGGATGAATTAATTGCCAAAGACAAATCGAACATTCATTTACATCAATTTATTTCACGAATGGATTGCGCTTATGCAGCAGCGGATATAATTATCTCAAGGGCCGGAGCAATTTCTGTTTCCGAGTTAAGCATCGTTGGTAAGCCAGTAATTTTGGTTCCTTCACCAAATGTTTCTGAAGATCACCAAACAAAAAATGCAATGGCGCTTGTGGACAAAAATGCAGCATTGCTGGTTCGCGATGCAGATGCTCGTATGGTATTGGTTGATGAAGCGTTGAAGTTAATTATAGATAGTAACCGCTGTCAACAATTCTCGAGAGCAATTAAGACATTAGAAAAACCAAATGCGGTTGCTGAAATCGTTGATATGTGCGAAAAAATAGTAAATGAGTAAAACAAGTATTTCGGAACAATACAAAAATGTTTATTTCATCGGAATCGGTGGGATTGGAATGTCTGCTCTTGCTCGATATTTCAACTACCATGGATTAAAAGTGGGCGGTTTTGACAAAACTCAAAGTTCACTTACAGAAAAACTTATTGAGGAAGGCTGTGAAATACATTTTGAAGATTTAGGTGCTGAAATTCCAAAGACTTTCAGAAACAAGGAAAAAACATTGGTGATTTACACCCCAGCTATTCCAAAAGCACACAAGGAGTATAACTATTTTATTCAAAATAATTTCAAGGTCTTAAAACGAGCTGAAGTTTTGGGACTTCTTACAAGGCAATCGAAAGGGCTTTGCGTTGCAGGAACCCACGGTAAGACAACGACTAGTTCAATTTTAGCGCACATTTTAAATCAATCCTCGTGGAAGTGTAATGCTTTTCTCGGTGGAATTGCAACAAATTTTAATTCGAATTTGGTTCTTTCAGAAACAAGTGAATATACGGTTATTGAGGCTGATGAATTTGATCGCTCATTTTTGCATCTCTCCCCTTTTGCAAGTATCGTTACGGCTGTTGATCCAGATCATTTAGATATTTATGGTAATGAAGACCAATTCAAAGAAGGGTTTAGGCAGTACGCTATGAAAACGGAGATGCAAGGATTTTTGATTCAAAAAGAAGGATTGGCTCTCAACTCACTATCGAAAGGTTTTACATACGCGATAAACTCTACAACAGCTCATTATTCACTTCAAAACTTAACTTGGACCGATGGGTATTTGTTTGGAGATGTGCGACTTAGAAATGGATTTTGGCCGCGCGTAAAATTTGGAATTCCAGGTATTCATAATGCTGAAAATGCGCTTGCTTGTATTGCTTTATTGACCGAAATGGGAATGGATGAGCAAACGATTCGAAAAGGAATCGAATCTTTTGCTGGTGTGAAACGAAGATTTGAGTATTGTTTAAAAACAGAAAAACTAGTTTATATCGACGACTATGCGCATCATCCTCAGGAAATTAAAGTGCTAATTGACTCCATAAAAATGTTTTATCCAAATCAAAAAATAGTAGGAATTTTTCAACCCCATTTATTCACCCGGACTCGCGATTTCGCAGAGGGATTTGCAAATGAGTTATCTCGATTGGATGAACTTGTATTGATGCCAATTTACCCTGCGAGAGAAGAACCAATTCATGGAATCACAAGTGAATGGCTTTTGCAAAAAATAAAATGCCAAAAGAAATCATTAAAGACTTCATCTGAAGTACTTCAACATTTTTCAAAGTTCAAAAAAGGAATCCTTTTAACGATTGGGGCAGGAAACATTGATCTAATTGTTGAGCCACTAACTGAAATTTTAAACTCGAATCTCGATGATTAAAAAATGGCTTAAACTAGTTTTTTGGGTATTAATATTGTGCGGGACCATTACTGCATTGATAATAGCCAATAAAGAAGAAAGTAAAAAAGAAATAGAATCACCTAATATTTCGATTCATGTTGAAGGTGAAACTTTTTTGACGGAGTCAGAATTAATGCTGCGTCTGCAAACTGCCGGATTACTGACAAAAAATCAGAAAAATAATGAACTTGATATTCTCAAAATAGAGCGCAAAATTGCCTCAATGGAAGAAGTAAAAGAAGTAGACGTTTTTCGAGAAATTGGAAAAAAATGGAATATTCGTGTTACATTAAGAAAACCAATTGCCCGAATTTACAACACAAGTAGTCAAACTTTTTATATCGATGAAGAAGGTTTTTTAATGAGCAGATCAGCAAATCACACAGCTCGGGTTATCGTTTTTTCAGGCTATTTACACGATCGTTTTTTTAAAGGTTCCGTAACCAATTTTATTAACAATGATTCCTTGAAAAGTATTAAAAAAATGGACGATGTCTTTCGAATTTCAA
The DNA here is from genome assembly GCA_040379905.1 of Crocinitomicaceae bacterium. Classification (GTDB taxonomy): domain Bacteria; phylum Bacteroidota; class Bacteroidia; order Flavobacteriales_D; family Crocinitomicaceae; genus UBA952. The sequence continues at coordinate 998 of JBEIKF010000074.1, read as the reverse complement.
ATTATGTTTGTAACAATCCATTAATGTATAAATTAATCGGACAAGTTTTCATAGAAAAAGATGGAGATTTTGTTCTGATTCCATTAGTGGGAGACCAAAAAATAGTTTTCGGAACGGCCAATACCGAAGAAGAAGTCGCTGAAAAATTTAGTCGCTTGACAACATTTTACAAAGAGGCGCTTCCTTTTGAAGGTTGGGATAAATATATTGAAATAAGTGTCAAGTATGATGGACAAATCGTATGTAGGAGAAGGAACTAGAACAATCAAAAAAACCAAAATAATCGTTGGTTTGGATATTGGTACGACAAAAATCGCCTGTTTTGTTGGGAGACGCAATGAACATAATAAAATCGAAATCATTGCAAAAGGAAAAAGTGAGTCTCTAGGTGTCATGCGCGGTGTAGTCTCAAATATTCAAAAAACCATACAGTCCATTTGCGCTGCCGTTGAAGAAACTAAAAATTCAATTGAAGGTGAATTGTCAATTCGAAACGTTAATGTTGGAATAGCTGGTCAACATATCAAAAGCCTTCAACATCGAGATGTATACAAGCGTCGAAACAAAAACAGCGAAATTTCTCAAGCTGATATCAATGCATTTGTTGATGATGTTTATAACATGTTAATGAACCCTGGAGAGGAGATTATTACAGTTATTCCTCAAGAATACATTGTTGATGGAGAAAGAGAAATAAAATACCCAATTGGAATGGATGGAATTCGATTGGAAGCAAATTTCCATGTCATTACAGGACAAGTCACGAATGTACTAAACATAAAGAAATGTGTTGATCGCTCAGGCTTGAATGTCCGAGAAATAATTCTTGAACCCATTGCTTCGGCAGACGCGGTGTTGAGTGAAGAGGAAAAAGAAGCAGGGGTTGTCCTTGTGGACATTGGCGGTGGAACTACAGATGTTGCGATTTTTCAAGATGGCATAATTCGTCATACCGCAGTGATTCCATTTGGAGGAAACGTAATAACTCAAGATATTCG